>DAOLZE010000004.1:0-27373 GCA_035426125.1 Rhodocyclaceae bacterium | reverse complement strand
CGAAGAGCAGGTAATGTGTCCAGATTAAAACGTCCGGGAAAGTCGGGTTACCTCAAGGATGCATTCTCTTCCCTAATCTTAGACCACATGGCATCGCTTCCATTGGCCGTAAAACTTGGAGTACCCCACGCAAGTGCCGATGCCAAGATCGCAAATGATGCCATTAAGAAGCTCCAGAAAAAGCTGAATAGTGCAGGAAAGGGGAATGTGGGGTACCACGAAGGCATAAAGACCCTATACGAGGTCCCGCTGAAGAGCCGGACTAAACCATCGCTTCATTGAATACTCGAATGAATTACGAATTAAGGGAGTCGTGTGAATTAAAGGAGTCGTGTTCGGATTAAGTTTGCACAATCCTGGATGAGCCGCGGTTAGATTTTTTCTACGACCGCCCTCTAAGGCCGGCACCGGTTCTCCGTGATGTTCCGGATGAAAATTGAACCGTCTCTTCTCGTAGTGGCTTGCGAATTCCACTATTGAACGTCTGCCGAGAGGCAGCTTGAACAGCACAGAAATTCGAGCAAGCTAATTTCTACTTGTAACAATTCCATATTTCCATGATAATCGAAGCATGGAACCGAATATCGCTGTAACCGCTTTGGCTGCACTTGCCCAGGAAACCCGTCTGGGCATCTTTCGTCTGCTGGTTGAGGCCGGGCCGGAGGGGGTCAATGCCGGGAGTATCGCCGAGCAGATGGATATTCCTGCGGCAACGCTGTCCTTCCATGTTGCGCAGCTTGTGCGGGCCGGGTTGGTGATGGCACGTCAGGAGAGTCGCTTCATTTTTTATTCGGCCAATTTTCCGGCGATGGACGATCTCATCGCTTATCTCACCGACAACTGCTGCCAGGGTGGCGCGTCGTGCCTGCCGAAGACAACCGCCGTGTCGAGCAGCGTCAAGGGCCGACGCCCGGTTAAAAAGATGTCTTGATCTCTGGAGCGGCGCATGTCTCAACGTATCTATAACGTTCTATTTCTTTGCACCGGTAATTCAGCGCGCAGCATCCTTGCCGAGGCTGTTCTCAACCATGTCGGTCAGGGTCGCTTCAAGGGTTTTAGCGCCGGCAGCCATCCAGCCGGCAAGGTGAACAAATATGCCGTCGAGCTACTAAAAAGACAGGGACTATCGGTGGCTGAGCTGCGCAGCAAGAACTGGGACGAGTTTGTCGCACCGGGTGCGCCGCAGATCGATTTCGTGTTCACCGTCTGCGATAACGCCGCTGGTGAAACTTGTCCGGTGTGGCTCGGCAAGCCGATGACTGCGCATTGGGGTATTGAAGATCCTGCCGCCGTGGCAGGCAGCGACGACGACAAGCGCCGCGCCTTCGCGAAGGCTTTCGCCGAGATGAGCCGCCGCATTGCGTTGTTCGTGAATCTGCCGCTTGCCAAACTTGACGCCATGGCCATCAAGCACGCGCTTGATCGGATCGGTGAACTGCGCGGAGAACTTTACGAAAACCCGTCAGTGCAGCCATGAGCATCTTCGAGCGCTATCTGACGGTCTGGGTGTTTCTCTGCATTTTCATCGGAATTCTTCTCGGCCAGTTTGTGCCTGCACCATTCCAGATGCTGGGCAGGATGGAAGTGGCGCGGGTCAATCTTCCGGTCGGTCTGCTGATCTGGGTGATGATCATTCCGATGCTGGTCAAGGTGGATTTTGCTGCGTTGACCGAGGTCAGGCGTCATGCGCGTGGCATCGGCGTCACCCTGTTTGTGAATTGGCTGGTCAAACCGTTTTCGATGGCCTTCCTCGGCTGGTTGTTCATCCGACATTTGTTTGCAGCTTACTTACCGGCCGAGCAGATCGACAGCTATATCGCGGGACTCATCCTGCTCGCCGCTGCACCCTGCACGGCCATGGTTTTTGTGTGGAGCCGCCTGTCGCATGGCGATCCGCTGTTCACGCTGTCGCAGGTTGCCTTGAACGACAGCATCATGATTATTGCTTTTGCTCCGCTGGTGGGCTTGCTGCTGGGGATCTCGGCCATCAGCGTGCCGTGGGACACGCTGGCGACTTCTGTCGTGCTCTACATCGTGATTCCGCTGATCCTCGCGCAGCTTTGGCGCAAGGTGCTGCTCGGCAAAGGACAGAATCATTTTGATGTCACGATGGTGAAGAGCGGCCCGTGGTCGATTGCCGCCCTGCTTGCCACGCTGGTGCTGCTGTTCGCTTTTCAGGGTAAGGCCATCATCGAGCAGCCGTTGATTATCGCCTTGCTGGCGGTACCGATTCTGATTCAGGTCTTCTTCAATTCGGCGCTGGCGTATTGGCTCAACCGCGCCCTTGGCGAACAGCACAACATCGCCTGCCCCTCGGCGCTGATCGGCGCATCCAATTTTTTCGAACTGGCTGTCGCGGCCGCCATCAGTCTGTTCGGCTTCGAATCCGGAGCTGCGCTGGCTACGGTTGTCGGCGTGCTCATCGAGGTGCCGGTGATGCTGCTGGTGGTGCGAGTGGTGAACCGATCCAAAGGCTGGTATGAAGCCGGCATTACAACAAGGAGCCCATCATGAAAAATCTTGAAGTGTTCGATCCTGCCATGTGCTGTTCCACCGGCGTCTGTGGTGTCGATGTCGATCCGTTGCTGGTGCAGTTTGCCAGCGATCTGAAATGGCTTGCAGAGCAGGGCGTCGCGGTGCAGCGTCACAACCTCGGTCAGGCGCCGCAAGCCTTTGCCGCAAACCCGGCGGTCGTCAAGGAAATGGAAGCGGGGATGGATCGTTTGCCGATTCTCGCGGTGGATGGTCATATCGTGTCCACCGGCATGTATCCATCACGCCAGCAACTGGCACAGAAACTCGGCATCACTCTGGGCACCGATGAAAATCCTCCGGCCAAGGCCGCTTCCTGCTGCTCACCGAAATCTGATTGTTGTTGATTCCGGGAGATGACCATGACATTGCCTGATTCTTCTGTGAACTCTACGCGCTACCTGTTCTTTACCGGCAAGGGTGGCGTTGGTAAAACCTCGCTCTCCTGTGCCAGGGGTTTGGCACTGGCAGAGGCTGGCAGGAAAGTGTTGATCGTCAGCACTGATCCGGCCTCCAATCTGGATGAGGTACTGGGCGTTGCTCTGGGCCAGACACCCGTCGCCATCCCGGGTGCCAGCGGACTGTATGCCCTCAATATTGACCCGGAAGCGGCTGCGCACGCCTATCGGGAACGCATGGTGGCACCTTACCGGGGCATCCTGCCGACAGCGGCTATTCAGAGCATGGAGGAGCAGTTCTCCGGCGCGTGCACGGTTGAAATCGCCGCATTCGACGAGTTCTCGAAACTCCTCGGTGATCCTGCCGCTACGGCTGAATTCGATCATGTGATTTTCGATACCGCACCCACGGGGCATACTCTGCGCCTTCTGACGCTGCCGACTGCCTGGAACGAATTTATCGATTCATCGACAGGCGGCGCTTCCTGCCTGGGTCCGCTGGCCGGCCTTGAGAAACAGAAAGCGCTGTATGCGGCAACGGTGGAGCGTCTTGCCAATCCTGCCGAGACGACCGTTATTCTCGTCAGCCGACCGGAGGCCGCTTCATTGCGTGAAGCCGAGCGTACCCGGGGTGAACTGGCTGAGCTGGGTGTGCAGAATCTTCATCTGGCAATCAACGGCCTGTTTGTGATCTCAGCGACCACAGCTCAGGATGATGTGATTGCCGTGGCGATGGCACAGCGCGCTGCCACTGCGTTGGCGGCGATGCCTGCAACGCTGGCAAAATTGCCGAACACGACGATCCCGTTTCTGCCGCTGGGCACCGTTGGGTTGACGGCGTTGCGCCTGATGGCACATCCGGAGAGTGCTGAGGCGGTTGCAGTCTCTGGCGACATGCCAGAGACTGCGCTGCCGCCGGGACTGGCGAGTCTGGTCGAAGAGATTGCCAGGGCCGGTCATGGCGTCATCATGACCATGGGCAAAGGTGGCGTCGGCAAGACCACTGTGGCGGCGGCGATTGCGTTGGCGCTCGCCAGGCGCGGTGGTCAGGTCGTGCTCTCAACTACTGACCCGGCGGCGCATGTGGCGGCGGCAATTGATGGAACTATTGCCAATCTGACGGTGACGCGAATCGATCCGGAAAAGGAAGTGGCCCAGTACAGCGAAGAGGTTCTGGAAAAGGCGGGCAATGATCTCGATGCGGGCGGCCGCGCCATGCTGGAGGAAGATTTGCGCTCACCCTGCACCGAGGAAATCGCCGTGTTCAGGGCGTTCGCCCGAACGGTGGATCAAGGTAGAGAGGGCTTCGTGGTTCTGGATACGGCACCCACGGGACACACCATTCTGCTGCTGGATGCTGCAGAAGCCTATCACCGCGAAGTCATGCGAACCCAAGGCGATATGCCCGAGTCCGTACGCCAACTCCTGCCGCGTCTGCGCGACAAAGCGTACACCCATGTCCTGATTGTGACGCTACCGGAAGCCACTCCTGTGCATGAAGCGGAACGACTTCAAGGCGACCTGGCGCGCGCCGGCATCGAACCTTTCGCCTGGGTCATCAATCAGTCACTGCTGGCCAGTGGAACGCACGATCCGCTCCTGTGCCAGCGCGGCAAATATGAAATTCCCTTTATCCGGTATGTTGCCGATACGCTTGGCAACAGGACTGCACTTATCCCCTGGCTGGCAGAAGCGCCCGTCGGGCAGCATGGACTTGAGCAGGTTGTTCGTTGAGGCTTTGTCCTCACACTATTTATCCGAAACTGTCGGCACCAGTGCAGGTTTTGGCGCCGCGCCCAGTTCCAGTTTCACCGGGATGTTGCGTCCTGTGCTGTCAATCTTCTCGGGCGCTGCGACCGTTAGTCGATCCACCGGTGTGCCGGCTGTTTTCAGGGCTGCTGCTATGTTCTCGCCACGGGCTTTGCCCAGCGCCTGCAATTGAGCATCGGTGACCGTCTCCTGATCCCGCAGTCGTTCAAACAAGATGATGTAAAAATCGCCGCCTTTCATTTGCACCATCTCTTGCTCGCTCAGGGTTTTTTTCTCGCGGAACAGGCCGGACAGACGCGACATCATTTTGCCGGAGGCCCCTTCCTCCAGCTGACCGGGATTGGCCTTGCGAAAGCCTTCCTTGAGCGCCGCCAGTTCGCTGCTGCCGATGCGTTCGGAGAACAGACTTTCCAGCGCCTCCTGGACTTTCGGCGATTGAGTGGTCAGGGGCCCGGGGTCGCGTTCTTTGCCGTCTTTCACCTTTTTATCTTGGCGCTCCGCATGTTCGTCCGTCTGTTCGGCCAGCGTGCGGCGCAGTTGCAGATCCTGTAGCGAGACACGGTCGCTGTCAGCATATACGCCGTGCAGCTTCAGGGACAGTCCGGGGCGCTTGTTGAGAACGCCGGCGAGTTGCACCAGCTTTTCGCGTTCGGGTGGCATCAGATGTGCGTTGCCAGACTCGAAGATGATGCTCTCGAACTTCTCGCCGCTGCCGCCGAATAATGCGCCCAGCATGCGGAAGGGTGCCGTGGCGATTTTGCCGAAGACGTTGAGAATGGCCTTCCAGATGATCCCGCCATAGCTGAAGTGAGGATCGTCCATGCTGCCGGAGACGGGCAGACCGAGGTCGATACGGCCGTCGGAGTCCTGCAGGATGGCGATGGCCAGATCCAGCGGCAGGCTCTTGGCGTCGGGGCTGTCGACGCGTTCACCCAGCGTCAGTTTCTCCATGACGATCTGGTTTTCACCCGCCAGCTGACGTTTTCTGATTTTGTATTCGAGATCCAGCGAGAGCTTGCCGGAGTCGATCTTGCGGCCGGCGAAGGTGGCCGAGTAGGGCGTCAGTCGAGTCATCTCGACGTTGCGGAAGATCACCTTGAGATCCATGAAATCGGCGGGGTTGAACAGGGCAATCTGACCGACCGCGCGGGCCATGCCGTAGTCGTCTACCTGACCATCCAGTTCGACCTGGCTTGGCGCGCCGGGGCGTGAAGAAATGCCATTGACGGCGCCATGCAGGTGATGGATGCGCGTGCCGAAAGGCAGGGCGAGTGAGAGATCGGCGAAATCCATTTCTCCCTGGCTGACGCGCAGCCGGTCGATATTCACCAGGAACGGCGGTTCTTTTTTCTGTGGTGTGGCGGGTGAGTTTTCCGTAGCTAGTGTGGCCACCGTAGTTGCTGCTGCCGTTGTCGTCGTACCGGCAGCCGGTTCAGGTTTCCGGAGAATGTCGGCGATGTTAAGCGTCTTGTTTTTATCGATGATGAGCTTGGCGTCCAGGCCGTCGATGGCCAGCGTGCCGATGTCCAGCTTCGTTGGCGTCGCTTGCAGATTGCGGCTGCCGAGCGACTTCCAGGCGAGGAAGAGCGCACCCGTGTCGGTTTCGGTTAGGCGCAGATCGCGCAGGTCGATGCCCCCCGTGAAAGCAGCGCCACGCTTGTCGTAAGTGGCGTGGCCGTCGACATTGAGTCGACCGCTGGCCAGCTTCAGCCGAGCCAGCGACGTCAGGTACGGCTGTGCGGGTTTCAGGGACAGGTCAGTGAGTTTGAAGCGCAGGTCTGCCGAAGGTTCGGCGGGAATGATGCGGCCCGCAGCCTCGAAGTTGCCACCGTCGCGGATCCGGCCAGAGGCGCGGATGGGTAGCGGCGCGGCGAGATCGTCGCTGATGCCATCGACGGCCAGAGCGATGTTCTCGATAGCCATGTCGACGGTCGGTGTCATACCCTGATCGCGGAAAGCAGCGGAAAAGTCCGTCAGTTCCAGTTTGTCTGCCCGATAGTGCCAGGCCGCAGATTTTGCGTTTGCAGCCGGCTTTGCATCTGCGGTTGGCTGGAACGCTGTCTGCAAGGCATCGACGATATCAATGTTCCCCCCGGCATTCCGCACGGCCTTGAGCTGGCCGTTCTTCAGCGCGATGCGGCCGAGTGAGAGATTGTGCGCAGCCAGATCCAGTTGAACATTCTCCAATGCAAGGCTGGCCAGTTGCAACAGTTTCAGTGGCGCGCCGCCAGGCCGTCGCAGATCCACCTGATTGCCGGTGAGTGTCAGCGCATCCAGCGTGAAACTGTTTTTGGCCAGATCATAGTGACCGTTGTGGACTTCGATGGTATCGACTGCGATATCGGCGCCGCTGGCCTTTCCGGTTTTAAGGCGCAGGCCGGTGAGCTTCGCCGACAGCTTGTCCAGGGTCAGGTTGAGTTGGCCTGCGGCGTAGGCCAATTGGTAGTCGGTCGACACTGCCGCCATCCCCGCTGGCGGGCCTGCCGGCAAGGCATCCTTGATGTAGGGCGCGAGTCGGGACAGATCCAGCTCCTCGATACCAAAGCTGCCTGTCGCACCCAGCGGGTTGAGTGATACATCGCCCTGCCAGAGCACATGGGCGCCGAATGCGGTGCGTGCTGAAACCTTGTAATGGCCCTTGTCGTCGGGCAGAGTTGAGATGTCGCTGAGTTCCAGATTCAGAGGCTCGATGCGAGTGGCGAAGGCGACTCGGTTATCGGTGAAGTCGAGTAGTCCACCGGCCATGACGAAATGCTCGATGTTCACCCGGGGCAGTGGAGCGTCAGGTTTTTCCTCCTTGCTTTTTAGCGCATCGATCAGTGGCGACCAGTTGATCTTTCCGTCGGGTTGTAGGACCAACGTGGCTTCCGGGCCCTCCAGGCGGATGTTGTTGATGATCCAGGTTCGCTGGAAAATACTCGTCGCCGACAGCACGACTTCCAGTTCGCGAAAGCCGAAGAGCAGCTTGCCATCGGGTTCCGCCAGATGCAGATTGGCGAGGTGCAGGTTGAGCTTGAAAGGATTGAATTCGGGACGGTCGAGAGTCAGGTGGTGACCGGTCTTTTCGGCGATGTATTTTTCTGCCTGGGACTGGAGTATTCGCGGCAGTAGCAGCCAGCCGAAAAGCGCATACGCGATGATGATCCCGGCGAGTGTGATCGCCACGGTTTTGAGGGAAGGCAGGCGGGCGGACATTTATGATCTCGGGTGAGTGCGGCGCTTTGAATATTTTTGGACCACGGTTCAGGATTTTATCTTGTGCCGCCGCCGCGAATTTGTCTTCGCAGATTGTCTAACGGCGCAACAACCCCGTGCCTCTTGCCAGCACGTTCACTGTACTGCGCTTTGGCATCAAAGCGCGTTGCAGTGCTGCATAAGCGAGTTGCGGGTTGGCGCTGCCACACATGAAGATGTCGGCGGCAGCATAGCCGTATTCAGGCCAGGTATGGATCGAGATGTGCGACTCGGCGAGCATGACGACGCCAGTTACGCCGCGACGCAGGCCGAATCCATGAAACATGGTTTGCAGGACGCGTGCGCCGGCGGCGATAGCTGCTTCCTGCAGCAGCGCGGCAATTTTTTCTGCGTCGCAAAGCAGCTCGGCTTCGACACCGTGGAACTCGGCGATCAGGTGCTGACCGAGCGGTGCAGCGATATCGATGTTGGTCTCAATGTCGATATCGGTGAGGGAGCGTGCGTGCGCAGCGATCACGATGGTTACTTGTGCCCGCCGCCACCGGAGGATGCCCAGCCGCCACCGGAACTGCCGGAGTGGGAGCTCCATGAACCTCCGCTGCCAGTCCCTCCCGTGGCAGCACCGACCATGGCGCGCCAGCTCATCGTCGAAGAGGAGAAGATCACCGCTATGGCATAGACCAGAAAAAGTTTTCTCATTCGGGATCTATCTTGTCGAGGTAGTTTGCCGGCAGCCAGATCAGTACAGCCGCGATGCTTGAGTAAATCAATGCCGCTGCGTCGGTGGCGAGTATCGGGATGATGTTCAGGAAGAACAGGGTGACAATCATGCGGATCGCCAGTTTCCGGTAGGGGCCGGTTTGTCCGTCCTGCGCTTGCGCCTTGTCGGCCTTGATTTCCTGGCCGAACCAGAGGCGGATGCTATTGGCCGGGACGGCGATGGAACGTGACCAGGTAATTTCGTGTTCGTCCTGTTCGGCGGCAAGTTTGGCAATGCCGCAGGAATATTCCGAAATATTGGTGCTGTCGCCGACGGAGATGCGCCAGTTGAACGAGCCGGCGGCGTAGCTGACGACGGCCGGATAGCTGTATAGACGTTTGTACTTTGCGCCGGACTGACTGACTTCATCGCTGCCCACGCCACTCGGCCATTCGTCGAGCACGTCGGCGCGTTCCCAGCCATTGACGGTTTCAACGAGCCAGAGAAAGCCCTTGCCCGGCGCATACAGTTCGTACTCCGTCCACTGTGCTTCGGGATCGTCGGCCTCGGCGGACGTATCGCGGCGGCGAATCACGCCGAGGATGGTGTATTTGCCGCCGTCGATTGTCGCTGTCGCACCGAGTTGCAGCGTCGTCACCACTGATTTTGTTTCTGACGCAACGCGGCTGGCGGCAGCGATGACTTCGGCCTTGGGACCGCTGAGGTCGGCCTCACCATGACAGGCGGGACAGACGAGATGGCTGGTCATGCCCGGTGAAAACGCCACCGGGGAACCGCATGACGGACATTCGAGGTTCCCAACCTTACCCTTGTAACGCCCCGCGCTGTCGGTGATCTGGTCTTCGCCACGCAGCAACTGACATTTCAGTTCGGCAAGCGTGACGGCGCGGCCGCTATAGACTTTCGTCTCACCTTCCTGGTAATTGAGCAGCTTTTTCTGCTCGTCCGGTAACGCGGTCTGCTGGTCTTCGTAACCTTCACCGGGGTGGACGTCGGAATAATCGAGCGTGAGAAACTTTCTGCCGCTGCGGAAATCGGCGACGCGCGCCTTCCAGCCTCCGCCAACAACGAACGGCAATTCGCCCTGACCACCCGTACATTGAGCGATGCGTACATCGGCTGCGGTAAAAACTTCACCGCCGCTGCGCAGTGTCTTGCCGGGGCTCAGGCTGGCGAATGCGGGCAGGTCCGCCGGTGGTGTCGCGACTTCGCTGGTAAAAGTGTATTGTCCCGATGCATCGGATAGCCATGCATTGTTGCCATCGTCGAGCTGGACATACCACTCATTCCAGAAACCGGCGTCATAGTGCAACTGGATTCGGCCAATCACCGAGAACCCGGTGCCCTGGAAAACGCCCGATGTGGTGATCTGGATCGGCGAATAGTCCTCGATGACCTCGGACATCTTGCCGATATTGCGGATAGCATCGGCGTCCTTGAGTACCGTCGTCTTGCAGAAACCGCAGACGGCCATGACCGAGGCCGCCGAAAGAAAGTTGACCTCGGCGCCGCATCCGGGGCAGACAACTTTCTGCATGCGCGATGTCTCCGCTTAACCGATCAGTTGTTTGAGAACTTCTGCTTTTGCCGCATCGTAATCGGTCGGCGAAATGAATCCCTTGTCGAGCAGGCCCTTGAGCTTTTCGAGTCGCGCCTCGGCGGATTCAGCGACGGGTACTGCCGGGGCAGCCGGGGCAGCAGTAGGTACGGTAGCCGGAGCTGCGGCAGGTGCAGCCGCAAACTGATCGCCGCGCATTGCACTCATGAAGGTCTGACCGATACCGACGCCGGCGGCCAGTCCCGCGCCGATCCCGGCGATGCCACCTTCGTTCTGCGCGGCCAGCGGGATGGCGTTGGCAACCTGATATTGCGTGTATTTGTTGAGATCGCCGGCCATGCCGATGGCGATTCGCTTGTCGATTGCCTGCTGCAGTTCTTCGGGCAGGTTGATGCTGGCGACATTGAACTCGTCGAGGCCGAGACCGTATTTCTCGAAAGCTTCGGCGAGGCCGCCCTTGACCTGCTGCGCCATCAGCGTCTGGTTGGCAGCCATGTCAAGGAAGGGTACCGGCGAGGCGCCCAGTGATGTCGCCATAGTGGCAATCAGGATGCCGCGCAGTTGTTCTTCGACATCGTCGCGCGTATAGGTTTCGCGGGTGCCGGAGAGTTCGGTGAAGAATTTGCGCGCATCACTGATGCGGTATGAGTACATGCCGAAGGCGCGCAGGCGCACCATGCCGAAATCCTTGTCGCGCAGCGTGATCGGTTGCGGTGTTCCCCACTTGCGGCCGGTCTGGATGCGCGTCGAGAAGAAGTAGACGTCTGACTTGAAGGGTGATTCGAAAAGCTTGTCCCAATTCTTCAGATAGGTCAGCACCGGCAGTGTCTGCGTTGTCAGCTTGTAGAGACCGGGGCCGAATACGTCGGCGATTTTGCCTTCATTGACGAACACGGCGACCTGCGATTCACGCACCGTCAGGCTGCCACCGTACTGAATTTCAAAATCCTGCATCGGGAAGCGCCAGGCCAGCACGCCATCCGTATCCTCGTTCCACTGCAGGATATCGATAAACTGTTTCTTGATAAAGGAGCCTAAACTCATGGTCAGTGTCCTGTAAAAGAAAGTGAAAAATCAGCAGAAAAAACTAGGAGAGGCAGGCAGCATTGAGAATGCCGGCGGCAATCGAGATTGCGCCGAGCAGGCCGCCGAACGCCGTATTCCCTGATTCGATCTGGTGTTGCGACATGTGCAGCAGTTTCGCGGCGATCATGTAGGCCAGTATCTGAACAAGCATGGCAACAGCGGCCCAGATGAGAAATTCGACGAGATTGGCGCTATGCAGAATCGCCGAGGCAATGGTCAGCATAAAACCGAGTAGCGTGCCACCGAGTGAAAGTGCGGCGGCGCTGTTACCCTGCATGATCAGCGCCATTTCGTCATACACTGTCACGCGCGTATAGATGATGAAAAAAACCACCATCAGCAATGCACCTGCCAGCAGGTGTACCGCATAATTCACAAAAGAGAAATTCGCGAAAATTGTCATGGCAATCCTCCTGATTTCTGTATTCTATGCCAACCAATATCAAACTGCCATGACTGATCTGAGCGCCTGTATGAATAACAAAAAATGACCCCATTCCACCACAAACCCGCTCACTCGATCCCGAGGATGAGCGGCCTTGTTTACGCGTGCCCTGCATGACTGACCGCCTCCTGATCATCGCCGTTTTTGTGGTCGCCTCCTGCGGGCTGGCCTACGAACTGATTGCCGGTGCGCTGAGCAGCTATCTGCTCGGCGATTCGATCCTCCAGTTCTCCACGATTATCGGCAGCTACCTGTTTGCCATGGGCATCGGTGCGCACCTGTCGCGCTATGTGCGTGACGAAGATGCGATTGCCCGCTTTGTCGATATCGAACTGGCGATCGGCCTGTTTGGCGGGCTTTCAGCCGCGATCCTGTTTCTTACCTTCGCTTGGCTGGCGGCCCCTTTCCGCACGCTGTTGTATGGCTTTGTCCTTGTGATCGGCATGCTCGTCGGTATGGAAATTCCGCTGGTGATGCGCCTGCTTGGCATGCGCAAGGTCAGCCTGTCCGATCTCGTCAGTCGCGTGCTGACCTTCGACTATCTCGGTGCGCTGGCCGTCTCGCTATTGTTTCCACTGGTGCTGGCACCACGCCTCGGACTGATCCGCAGTGCCCTTCTGTTCGGTCTGCTGAATGTTGTTGTCGCCTTATGGACCATTCATGGATTTCGCGCGCAACTATCTGCGGCGCGCGGTCAGGTGATGCGCGCCTCGGTGATCCTGGCGTTGCTGCTGTTCGGCTTCACGCTCTCCGACCGGCTGACGGCCTGGGGTGAGCACGGCATGTTTGGCGACGAGATCGTCCATGCCACATCAACGCCGTATCAGCGTCTGGTGATCACGCGCTGGAAGGATGATTTACGCCTCTATATCAACGGCAACCTGCAATTCTCCTCGCGCGACGAGCATCGTTATCACGAGGCGCTGGTGCATCCAGGCCTCGAAACGCTGCCCTGGGCGCGCAACGTGCTGGTGCTTGGCGGCGGCGATGGTCTGGCGCTGCGTGAAGTTCTGCGCTACCCGAATGTCACGAACGTCACTCTGGTTGACCTCGACCGCGAGATGACCTCACTGTTCTCGACGGCACCGGATCTCGTGCAGCTCAACCAGAATTCATTTCATAATCCGCGTGTCCGTCTGATCAATGCCGATGCGGCGCAGTGGCTGGAGCAGAATGACGGCATGTTCGATTATGTCGTGGCAGACTTCCCCGATCCGTCGAATTTCTCTTTGGGGAAACTTTTCTCGGTGCCGTTTTACCGGCTCCTGAAAAAACATGTCGCGGCAAATGGACTGGTGGTGGTGCAGTCGACCTCGCCGTATTACGCACCGCATGCCTTCTGGTCGATTGACGCAACGCTCAGGGAGGCTGGTTTTCGTACCTCGCCGTACCATGCCTATGTGCCGTCATTCGGTGAGTGGGGTTTTGTGATCGCTGCGCCGCAGCGTGATTTCACGCCGCCTGAGCACTACCGTCTGCCGATGCACTTTCTCGATGTTGCGGCAACGCGCGAAATGTTTCGTTTCCCTGCCGACATGCCGCGCCTCGATATCGAGCCGAATCGTCTCAACAACCAGTCACTGGTGCGCTACTTCGAGGAAGACTGGCACCGGGTGATCCGTTGATGGATCGCCGTTCGTTTCTCGTCACAGCGGCAGTTGGCGCCGCATCGGGAATCGCCGGTGGCGCGTTCTACTGGCAAGGTCAGGGAATTTCTGCCAGCGCTTTCTACCCCGGCCGTACCGAGGGCCACTGGCTGCGCGATGGACAGGCTTTGCCGCCGCCATCTTCGGTGCGGCGCGTCGATGTCGCCATTCTTGGTTCAGGAATCGCCGGCCTCAGCGCTGCCTGGCGCCTGGCGAAATCCGGTCATGCAGATTTTGTCGTGGTGGCCGGGCCGGAATGGCAGGGCAATGCCGCCGGTGGGCGCTCCGGCGATCTGCGCTTTCCGACTGGCGCACATTATTTGCCGTTGCCTGCGCCGGAATCGACGCACGTCCGTGAAATGCTCGCCGATTTCAAAGTCATCCTCGAAGAGCCGTTTTCGGAACGCCCGTACTATGACGAAAGATTTGTCGTACATGCCCCGGCGGAACGCCTGCTCTACCGGGGACAGTGGCAGGAAGGGCAGGTGCCTGGAGCGAATCCCGCCGAACAGGAGCGCTTCTTCCGCGAGATGGATCGACTGCGCGATCTGCGCGGTAGTGATGGACGGCGGATATTTGTTGTGCCGCTGGTACTCTCGTCGCAGGATCCGCAGTGGACGGCACTTGATCGCCTGAGTTTCAAGACATGGCTGGAGCAGGCCGGCTATCGTGGCGAGGCGCTGCACTGGTATTGCGACTATTGCTGCCGGGACGACTACGGTGCAGGGTACGACAAGGTCTCCGCCTGGGCCGGCCTGCATTACTTTTGCAGTCGCGGTGGTCAGGCGCGTAATGCCGAACGCGGTGCGTTGTTGACCTGGCCGGAAGGACTCAGCTTTCTCGCCGACCATCTTGCCGCGCGCGCCGGTCTGGGCCATGACGGTGTGAATGGCCGGCGTATCAATGCCACTGCCTACGAAGTGCGACCGACGCGTCAAGGCGTCGAGATCAAACTATTTACGCTCGGTGCCAACGGCGTGACGACATCGAGCATTCTCGCGCGCCGGGCGATCTGCGCGATGCCGCTGCATGTCGCTGCACGCATCATTCCTGATTTGCAGGATTTCGGTTTTCATGCGCAGGAACATCTTCCTGAACAGGCACCGTGGCTGGTGTCGAATTTCCTGATGAAGAATTTTCCGACCGAGTTGGCCGGCGCCCCACTCGCCTGGGACAACGTCGTTTATCGTACGCCCAGCCTCGGTTACGTGGTGTCGACGCATCAGGATTTTCGCGTTGGGCCACCCGAGCACATGGCGTTCACCGCTTATCATGCGTTGTCGGACCGCTCACCGCTGGAAGCGCGGCGCTGGCTGCAGAATGCTTCCTCTGATGAATTGCTGAGTCTCGCTGCGGCCGACCTGAAGTTGGCCTATGGCTGGAAGCTCGCACCCTCGGTCGAGCGCGTCGACATCACGGTGCGCGCCCATGCCATGGCCATTCCGCATCCCGGCTTTCTCAGTAATCCCGGCATCGCCGCACTGCGCAGCGCCGCTGGCCCGCTGCTGTTTGCCCACGCCGACCTATCCGGCTATTCAGTCTTCGAGGAGGCGGCGTGGTGGGGCTGTCGTGCCGCAGAAAAGGCGCTGGCGTAGCAGCGGCAGCGGGTACGCCAAATGTGGCAGATGCGGTGCGGATCGCTCAATGCTTCGCTTTCATTTTCCTGGCAATTTGGTCCACAGGCTGAAGGCCCTTGCAGTCCGCGCCAAGATAACTCATCTCCGAATCGTTCAACATCGCGTGCTTGCCATGGGCATCCGTTATGGTCATGTCGGTATGGACGGTGACCTTGTCGCCGCTGACAACGCTTTCCCCGCGACCGACCATGGTGTGCCCATCGGTGGTGCAGTTGATTTCATAGATCACCTTGTTGCCGCTATGCGTGACTTTCGTAGGTGGGCATTGGCTCTGTTGAGCGTTCCATGATTCATTTTTGGCGGCCATCTCGGCGCTGATGCACATACGAATGGCGCCGCCCTGGCGCTGGACGCCCGAGCCCTTCATCATCTGCTCGATCTGCTGGCGCTGTTGCGGCGACATTCTGGCCATTGACTCCTGCATTTTTGCCTGAGCCGCCGCTACCTGGGCGCCCATGTCCTTGCCATCCATAACCTGACGAACTATTTTTACTTCCCACAGTCCGGGTTTCAGTGCATTCGTTTGTGCAAATGCGGCACTGCTGAGGATGAGCGAAATTACCAATATCGATTTTTTCATGTTTGTCTCTCTGCGGAAAAGTGAATGTGAATGGGGGCAATTGCAATCGAAACCACAACTACAATCGCAATCGTGGCTGGATTTTGCGCTGAATCAAATTGAACATCAATGTCGATGCTTTGATTCTCAATGCCTCGATTCGCTGCGACGCTGCAGCGGGTAAAATGACCGACTTTCCTCCGCTAAAGAAAATTGACTATGTGGTTTCGCAACCTTCAGATTTATCGCCTCACCGATGACTGGCAACCGGATGTCGCCAAACTCCAGGAAAAACTTGAGCGTCATGTCTTTCGCGGCTGCGGTGCCAGCGACATGCAGGCACGCGGCTGGGTGCCGCCGCGCGGTAATCCGGGTGAGCTGGTGCTCGCTGCGCAGAAGCATCTGTTGATTTGTCTCGGTGTCGAACAAAAGCTGCTGCCCACTACGGTGATTCGCCAGTATGCCCAGGAACGTCTGGCCGCCATCGAAGTGCAGCAGGGCTACAAGGCCGGGCGCAAGCAGACGTTCGAAGTGCGCGAGGCGGTGACGGCGGAATTGCTGCCGCGCGCCTTCGTCAAGCGGCGGCTGACCTATGCCTGGATTGATCCGCACGGCGGCTGGTTTGCCATCGATGCAGCGAGTCCGGCCAAGGCCGACGAGATGATCGAACATCTCAAACTGACCCTCGGTGAGTTGCCTTTCCGCTTGTTGCGCACACAAATTGCGCCAGGAACGGCGATGACTGACTGGCTCGCCGCTGGCGATGCGCCAAACGGTCTGACTATCGACCGCGATTGCGAGTTGCGTGCACATGGTGAGGAGCGTGCCACTGTGCGCTATGCGCGGCATACGCTGGACGCCGAGGAAATTCGCCAGCACATCGCCGCCGGCAAGTTTGCCACGCGCCTCGCACTGACCTGGGATGAGCGCATTTCTTTCATCCTGACCGATCAGTTACAGGTCAAGCGTCTTGCCTTCCTCGATATCCTCAAGGAAGAGGTTGAACGTCAGGCAGAAAATGCCGATGAATTGTTTGAAGCCGATTTCGTCATCATGTCAGGCGAATTCGCACGTCTGTTGCCGCAGATCGTCGAAGCACTCGGCGGCGAGGCGACGGAGTAGCCGCATAAACAGGAGCAGCGACATCATGAAGCAGATCGCCTGCGGACCGGAAGGTACGATTGAATCGATGCATCTGGTCGACGCCGAATCTCCCGAACCACGGGCTGGCGAAGTTCTTATTGAGGTTGCCTGTGCCGGCGTCAATCGTCCGGATCTGTTTCAGCGTTCCGGGCGCTATCCGCCACCACCGGGAGCCTCGCCGATTCTCGGTCTGGAAGTTGCAGGCCGGGTGGCGGCACTCGGTGAAGGCGTGACGGAATGGCGTGTTGGCGATCGGATTGCCGCACTGGCACCGGGCGGTGGCTATGCCGAATATTGCGTGGTCCCTGCCGCACATGCGCTGGCCGTACCCGATGCTGTGCGCATGACCGACGCTGCCGCGCTGCCGGAAGTCTGGTTCACTGTCTGGGCCAATCTGATGGATATCGGCCACCTCGGAAAGGGCGAGCGCCTGCTGGTGCACGGTGGCTCGAGTGGCCTCGGCCTGGCGGCCATCCAGCTTGCCCGGTATGTCGGTGCAGAAATCATAGTGACGGTCGGTAGCGCTGAAAAGGCCGCATTCTGCCGGGACTTCGGTGCTGCCTTCGCCATCAATTACCGGCAGGAGGACTTCCTTGAAAAAGCCAGGGAAATTACTTCCGGCGAGGGCGTCGATGTGGTGCTCGATATGGTTGGCGGCAGCTACCTGCAAAAGAACGTCAGCCTGCTGCGCCGCGACGGGCGGTTGGTGCTGATCGCCTTTCTCGAAGGCAGTCGTACGGAATTCGATTTCCTGCCGCTGATGATGAAGCGCCTGACCATCAGTGGTTCGACGATGCGTTCGCGCACGCTGGCCGAGAAGGCGGCGATCCGCGATGCGTTGCGCGAGAATGTCTGGCCGTCGTTGATGGACGGGCGGCTGAAGAGCCACGTTTGCGCAACCTTTCCGTTGGCGCAGGCTGGTGAGGCGCATCGTCTGATGGAGAGCAGTCACCACATCGGCAAGATTGTGTTGCAGGTGCGCTGACATTGCCGAGGTTTACGTTGCCGGATATGTGGCAACAATCAGTTATCCGGGCAAAAATAAATCGCCTGCCATTGCGGTCAGGCGTATTCGCCGCGCCTTTCAGAGATTGAATGTGCGTTCGGTTTTGTGTTGTTTGCCGCCGATCCCGAGAAACCGGCAGATATGTTCCATCCACGGTTCGGTGTGGCGGCGGATTTCGGCGTCGTCGTCAAGGATGCGTTGAATCAGCACGGCCTTCTGCTGTAACTCTGCATCGGAGAGCGTGTCGTCATTGTCGGGAATCACATCGCGCAAAGCCGCGACTGAGTGTTCGAGACTGGACAGAGCTTCCCAATCGCCAGCACGCGCTGCGTCGGCCATGCGGGAAGACAGAGCGTTCATCTCTTCATAAAGCGATATCTGCGTAGGCATGCATCACATGTTATCGATCATGCGGCAGCAGGATTCGCGAAATGAAGAGCCGGTTTAACGGCTATTTCTGCCTGCCGATGCGCAGAAATAGCTCGTAGCGCCTGCGGTCGATACTTTCGGCTGCGACGGCTTCCTTGATGGCGCAGCCGGGTTCGCTCTGGTGGTGGCAATCGCGGAAGCGGCAGTGGGCGAGGAACGGGCGAAATTCAACGAAACCCTGCTCGATAGCGCCGCGTGTCAGATGGGCGAGCCCGAATTCCTGCAAGCCGGGGCTGTCGATCAGATTGCCGCCGTGTTCGAGGTGGTACATGCGGGCGTGGGTGGTGGTGTGCTTGCCTGAGTCGAGGGCGTCGGAAATCTCGCGCGTTGCAGCAGCAGCGCCGGGGACCAGCGCATTGATGAGTGTGGATTTACCCATACCCGACTGGCCGACCAGCACCGACAATTCTCCAGCCAGGAAGGGCAGCAGCGGTGTTGCGTCATTGCGCGCCGAGAGTTCGATCACCTGGTAACCCAGCGCGGCCAGCGGCGCCAGACGTTGTCGTGCACCCGGCAAGTGCATGTCCAGGTCGGTCTTGTTGAGTACGATGATGCTGCGAATGGCTTCGGTTTCCGCAGCAACCAGCGCGCGGGTCAGCAGATCGTCGCTGAACGATGGCTCGGTGGCGACCACCAGCACTAGTTGCGTGGCATTGGCGACGATCAACTTCTGGCGGTAGGCGTCTGATCGATAAAGCAGCGAGGCGCGCGGCAAGTGGCGGATAATCTGCGCCTGATCGGCTGATGCACTTTCCAGCGCAACGCGGTCGCCGCAGGCATAGGTGCTTTTCTTGCCGAGAGGATAGCCCGTGATGCGGCGGTGATCGGGCAGCTCGATTTCATAGTGCCGGCCAAAGGCGGCAACGATGACACCTTCAAGCGTTGCGTTCAAGATTTTCCAGTTGTGCAATGCGCAGCGCGGCGGGTGGATGCGAATCGTAGAACAGCGAGTGCAGTGGGTCGGGGGTCAGCGTTGCGGCATTGTCACGGTAGAGTTTGACCAGCGCGCTGACGAGATCGGATGCCTGCGCCTGCTGTGCGGCATAGGCATCTGCCTGGTACTCGTGTTTGCGCGACAAATAGGACATCAGCGGCGACAGCGGAAACGTGAATACCGGCAGCACCATGGAAAACAGGATCAGTGCCATGGCGGCATTCTGTACCGACAATCCCTGCATCGGCATTGATATCCCAAGACCAGCATAGAACCATGGCTGCGCAATCAACATGCCGAGTAGCCAGAGGCCTGCCAGCATAAGTGCGGCGAGCAGGGCGATGCGTTGCCAGACATGGCGATGATGATAGTGGCCGAGTTCGTGTGCGAGTACCGCTTCAATTTCCGGTGTGGCCAGGTGTGCCAGCAGGGTGTCGAAGAAAACAATGCGCTTGCTGGCACCAAAGCCGGTGAAATAGGCATTGCCGTGTGCAGAGCGCTTCGAACCATCCATGACAAACAAGCCGCTGGAACGAAAGCCGCAGCGCATCAGCAGTGCCTCGATACACGCCTTGAGTTCGGGATTGTCGAGCGGGACGAACTTGTTGAAAAGCGGCGCAATCAGCGTCGGGTAGAGCAGCAACATCAGCAGATTGAATACCAGCCAGAACAGCCAGACATACAGCCACCAGTAGCTCCCCATTGCATTCATCAGCCACAGTACGATCAGCAGCAGCGGTCCGCCGATGAGGATGGCGAGCGCGCCCTGCTTCAGCAGATCGCTCAGGAAGAGCCGTGGGCTCATTTTATTGAAACCGAAGCGCTCTTCCAGAACAAAACTGCGATACAGGTCGAATGGCAGGTCAACGACGAAGCCGATCAGCGCCACGCAGGCGAACAGCGCGAGGCCATGCAGATAGGGCGCTGCGGGGAAGTGTTGAAGACAGAAATTCTCGGCGGCTTGCAACAGACCGCCAAGCGTAAATGCTAAAAGCATTATTGTGGCGATGCCGAGTTCGACGAGGCCGAGGCGTATCTTGGCAATGGTGTAATCCGCCGCTTTCCGATGTGCTTCCAGGCCGATACTTTCGCTGAAACGGGCCGGTACAGCACCGCGATGTGCTGCGACATGGCGTAGGTGGCGTATTGCCAGCCAGATACGCATGGCGATGTTGACAGCGATACCCGCCAGGAAAATTTCGGAGAAGAGTTGTGCGCTCATGTGGTCTGAAAATCAGGAACTATGACAGAATACGAGAGTTCATTTAACCACACTCGAAACTGCGGAAAACCCCGCTGTTTAAATTTATGGCACAAGATCAAAATGCTCTCATCTGGCTCGATATGGAAATGACGGGCCTCAGCCCCGATACCGATCGCATCATCGAAGTCGCCTTTGTCGTCACCGACTCGCAGTTGAATACCATTGCCGAGAGTCCGGCGTGGGTGGTGCATCAAACGGATGCGGTTCTTGATGGCATGGACGAGTGGAACAAAAATACGCATGGCCGCTCGGGTTTGATCGGTCTGGTGAAGGCGTCGATCCTCGGCGAGGCCGCAGTCGAGGAAGAGTGCCTGGCCTTCCTCAAGCAATATGTGCCGCATCGCGTTTCGCCGATGTGCGGTAATTCGATTTGCCAGGATCGCCGCTTTATGGCGCGCTACATGCCGAAACTCGAGGATTATTTTCATTACCGGAATCTTGATGTCAGCACGCTCAAGGAGCTTTGCAAGCGCTGGAAGCCGGAGCTTGCCAAGGGCGTCGTCAAGAGCGGCAAGCACACGGCGCTGGCCGACATCTACGAGTCGATCGAGGAAATGAAGTATTACCGCGAGCACTTCATCAAACTCTGAAGCCGGCGCCAGGCATCGATCATTGCGGGCCGCGCTGATACAGGCGAATTCGCTCGCTTCGATCGCTGGCACGGTGACCTTCCCAAAGTTTGTGCCAGCCGGACGGCACGGTTTCCTTCCGTTTTGAACTTTGTTCCAGCAATAGCGAACAGGTGCTGGCGGCCTGTGTTCCTGCGCGCAAGGTTACGATCCCGGAAAAATATTCGAAGGAGATGCGTTGTACATCGCCGAGGTTGCGTCCGGCGATGCATCCGGCGTTTTTCGGCAAGGCTTGTTTGAGTGAGCCGGCGACACCGCGATAAGTCTTGCCGTAGTCGATCCATGGCAACCAGAGTGCCATCAGTAACGTCCACATCAGTGTTATACCGACCGCCCAATGCGTCACGCCACGCCAGTGAGAGCGTGGGCTGGCAAAAATAATCCAGAACCAGGCCAGGCTTAGCAAGCTTGCGACGACATACGCCAGCGGTGAAAAACTGGCAACAAAGCCTGGTTCGAGTTTTGCGAAATTGTGGGCAATCTGTGCCGGAACGCCAGAGTTCATGGCGATGCCGCCGAGCCAGATCAGGCCGGCAAGAATCGTGAACGTCATCATGCTAAACCAGTCGAAGGCATTCGCGGCGCCGCGGCGCAGATGTGCGGCGCTGTTCGCAGCCAGCAGGATCAGCGGCACCAGGAGCGGCAGGGCCTGCAACGGTCGTGGGTCATAAAACAGCAGCAGAATCGGCAGTACTGTCAGCGTACCGATCAGGGGGAGCGCGATATCCGGTTGCTCCAGTCGGCGACGGTTGAGCCATACCGACCATAGCGCCAGCGGCAATGCTGGCCAGGAGAACCAGCCCAGTAATTCGGCAAAATCAGAGAGGATTTGCAACCACTTGTTGTGTAATTGCATCGCCGCGGTCGCATACGACCACCATGACTGCAGTGCGTCGGGTTCCTGCCAGACCAGCAGCAGGGGCCAGATGGCGCACAGTATTGCCCCGCTGATCAGCGCAATGGCCAGACCGCCAAAACTGGTGCGGGTGCGCCAATGGCTGTTGATGGGCAGGAGCAATAGCACCGGTAGCAGGGTGATGGGCGCGGTTAGTCCACCAGCGAGAAATCCGAATCCCAGAGATGCGCCTGCCGTCATGCCCCCGGCGACCGGTCGTCGCGGCAACATGGCGCACCCGGCATAAAAGGCGGCGCTGGCGGCGAGCAGTGCGACCATCGGCTGAGTGTCGTGAATCGGCACCAGCAGCCCGAGACAGCCGATTGCGATGAGGGGCGCCGCGTCACCTGCATTGCGCTGCGCGTCCGTTGAGCGCGGCTGTTGACGGGAATTTTCGCGAACGAACAGCGTACGCCCGGCGTATGCCAGAAAAGCCAGAAACAGTGCACCAAACAGTCCAGAGGCAAGTCGCACGGCATCGTGCAAGGGCATCAGTTCGCCAAGGATTTTTCCGCAGACAGCCGCAATCCAATAATAGAGCGGCGGTGTTTCCAGAGGGGCGCCGGAGAGTTGCGGAATCAGCCAGTTGTGGCCGTTGAGCAGGCCATGGACGATGCCGAAATGAATTGCATCGTCATTTTTCCAGGGGTCGTGGCCGGTCAGTCCTGCCAGCAGATACAGCGCACACAGGCTGATCAATGCCAGTCCGTGCCACGGCAGGGTGACGGGAAAGCGGGGAATCCGCACTGGATTTCAGTGATCGGCCAGGGGGATGCCAGCCGAAACCGGGTGCAAGAAAAAGGCAGCCGAAGCTGCCTTTGTTCGTTTGCAGCCAGGCACGGTTTTATACCGCGCGCTGGACATCGCCGAATTTCTGACGGAAGCGTTCGACGCGGCCGGCGGTATCGACGATCTTCTGCTTGCCGGTATAGAACGGATGGCATTCGGAGCAGACTTCGACGTGCAGCGGCTTTCCGCTGGTCGAACGGGTCTTGAAATTGTTGCCGCAGCTGCACGTGACAGCAATTTCAACATAATTCGGGTGTATTTCTGCTTTCATGATCGTTTCCTGATGGTCGGTGTCCGGGAGGGTTTGCCGGGCGGGAAAGGCGAGGATTATCCTTGAATTCCTTGGGAAATGCAATCGTCAGCCACGGCGCATGGAGTCGAAGAACTCGTTGTTGTTCTTGGTGGCCTTGATCTTGTCGAGCAGGAATTCCATGGCTTCCATATCATCCATGTTGTAGAGCAGCTTGCGCAGCACCCACATCTTTTGCAGCACGTCAGGCTTCAGAAGCAGCTCTTCGCGGCGTGTGCCGGAGCGGTTGACGTTGATTGCAGGATAGACGCGTTTCTCGGCCATGCGTCGGTCAAGATGGATTTCCATGTTGCCGGTACCCTTGAATTCCTCGTAGATCACATCGTCCATGCGGCTGCCGGTGTCGATCAGGGCGGTGGCGATGATGGTCAGCGAGCCGCCTTCCTCGACATTGCGGGCTGCACCGAAGAAGCGCTTGGGGCGTTGCAGGGCGTTGGCATCGACGCCGCCGGTCAGCACCTTGCCGGAGGCTGGCACGACGGTGTTGTAGGCACGGGCGAGGCGCGTGATCGAGTCGAGCAGGATGACTACATCCTTCTTGTGTTCAACGAGGCGCTTGGCCTTCTCGATCACCATCTCGGCGACCTGGACGTGACGCGTGGCTGGCTCATCGAAGGTCGAGGCGACGACTTCACCCTTCACCGAACGCTGCATTTCGGTGACTTCCTCGGGGCGCTCGTCGATCAGCAGCACGATTAGCACAACGTCCGGGTGGTTCACCGAAATGGCGTGGGCGATGTGCTGCATCATCACCGTCTTGCCGCTTTTCGGGCTGGCTACCAGCAGGCCGCGCTGGCCCTTGCCGATCGGCGCAATGATGTCGATGACGCGCGAGGTGGTGTTTTCCTCCCCACGCATTTCGCGCTCCAGATGCATGTGCTTGTCCGGATGCAGCGGCGTCAGGTTCTCGAACAGGATTTTGTTCTTCGAAGCCTCGGGCGATTCGCCGTTGACCTTGTCCACCTTGACCAGCGCGAAATAGCGCTCGCCATCCTTCGGTGTGCGAATTTCGCCTTCGATGGTATCGCCGGTATGCAGATTGAAACGACGGATCTGCGACGGTGAGACGTAAATGTCGTCAGTGCTGGCCAGATACGAAGTATCCGGTGTGCGCAGGAAACCGAAGCCATCTGGTAGCACTTCGAGCACACCGTCCCCGATGATGATCTCACCTTTCTTGGCGCGATTCTTGAGCAGGGCGAAAATCAGTTCCTGCTTGCGCAGGCGGTTAGCACCGTCGATCTCGTTGGCAACAGCCATTTCGAGCAACTGGCTTACATGGAGAACCTTAAGTTCCGATAGATGCATGTGGGGAACCTGCTAGATGTGAAACGGGAATGGATAAGCCGGGGGTGCCCCGGAGGGGAGAATCCGAAAGGGAGGAGTATCGGGAGTCAGGAAGACAATCGGAAAGAGTTTTGAACCTTGGGTGTTCCTGGGATGTTCCTGTTTGGGCGGCATTCTGCGCTAAAGAATGCGTGTGCCGCCACTCAAACTGGCGCGGACTTTATCCGGATCAAAGATTGCTGTCAATAAAAGCGCTCAATTGCGATTTTGAGACGGCGCCAACCTTGGTGGCCTCAACGTTGCCGCCCTTGAATAACATCAATGTCGGGATGCCTCGAATACCGTATTCGCCGGGCGTTTTTTGATTCTCGTCGATATTGAGCTTGGCGACCTTCAACTTGCCGGCATATTCCTTGGCAACCTCGTCAAGGATCGGTGCGATCATCTTGCACGGGCCGCACCATTCGGCCCAGTAGTCGACCAGTACAGGTACGCTGGCGTCGAGTACTTCGTTCTTGAAGGTAGTGTCGGTGACGTGATGAATATGTTCGCTCATGGGTTCCTCGTGAGTTCGTGTGTTGTGCCCTGACCGGGCTGATGCGGATTGTGAATTATGGATTGAGGGTGGAATGGATTAAACGGAAACTTGAACACGCTGAAGGCGTATCGGGGTGCGTAGATACGTGGATGCGTGGAGTCCGAGGCTCAAACACGAGAGCCGGATACGTTCATATTACAATATTCCAAGAATTTGTGGGGGCGTTCGGGTTTGATATGTTTGTGTGATGTGTTTGTGTTGAGTACCCGGCTGGTTTCCTTGTACCCTTATACTTTGTTCAATTTATCCCTGTGCAAAGGTAATGCGCTATGACTTACGTTGTAACCGAAGCCTGCATCAAGTGCAAATATACGGACTGCGTCGATGTATGCCCCGTGGACTGTTTTCACGAGGGGCCGAATTTTCTCGCGATCGATCCTTCGGAATGCATTGACTGTTCGCTGTGTGTCTCGGAATGCCCGGTGGAGGCGATCTTTGCCGAGGACGATGTACCGGCCGGACAAACCCAGTTTATCGCGCTGAATGCCGAACTGGTCAAGCTTTGGCCGGTCATCGCCGAACGCAAGGATCCGCCGCCCGATTGCGAGGAGTGGCGCAATATCGTCAGCAAACTCGACAAGCTCGAGCGCTGAGACGCCGATACTCTGTACGGGCCGCCCCCGTATTTGCCAAATTCTGCCGAGTTTCTCCGAATGGCTTTTCTGGCCATCGTTGCATTCCCTTTCCGTATGCCACATATTGGCATAACATGAAGCCTCCCGTACTTGCGGGAATCCCGGAACGACATCCAAGAACAGGAGGACGATATGCAAGTTCAAAAGATTTTGGAGATCAAGGGTACGGCACTATTTACCATCGCTCCCGGCAAAACCCTTGCCGAAGGTATCGCCATCATGGCCGAGCTGGACGTGGGTTCTCTGGTGTGTTTCGAGAACGGACGAATGGTGGGCATGCTGACCTTCCGCGAATTGCTCAAGACCATTCATCAACATGGCCCCGGTGCAGGCAGCTTGAACATCGCAGATGTCATGGTTCGTGATCCGCACAGCGCATCGCCGGATATGGAGATGGGAGATCTGTGTCGTTTGATGATTGCGCATCACATGCGCTACCTGCCGGTGATGGATGGCACCACTCTGATGGGCGTCATTTCCTTCCATGACGTTGCGCGGGCGGTTCTGGATGAACAGGGTTTTGAAAATAAAATGCTGAAAGAATACATCCGTGATTGGCCCACCGAAGACATGGATAAGACCGTTTCAGCGTAAGCCATGGCGCGACGGCTTCCGTGGTCGTCGCGCGGATAATCGAGGAGAGAGCATGGAGAAAATCTGGCTGAAGAGTTACATGCCTGGCGTTCCTGCCGAGATCGATGTCGATGAATATCAGTCGCTCGGCGAGTTGTTCGAGAGCAGCACCAAGGCGTACGCATCGCATACCGCCTATATCAACATGGACAAGTCGATCAGTTACGCGGAGCTGGATCGTTTGTCACGGGGTTTTGCTGCGTATTGTCAAACGGCGCTGAAGCTGCCGAAAGGGGCGCGCATCGCACTGATGATGCCCAATCTTCTTCAGTATCCCGTGTGCATGCTTGGTGCCTTGCGTGCCGGCTATGTCGTGGTGAATTGCAATCCGCTATACACGGCACGCGAACTTGAACACCAGTTGAAGGACTCCGGTGCCGAGGCGATTGTCATCGTGGAAAACTTTGCGCATGTTCTGGAAGATGTCATCGCCAGAACTGCGATCAAGCACGTCATCGTGACGGGGATCGGTGACATGCTCGGATTTTTCAAGGGCAATCTGGTTAATTTCGCCATCAGATACGTCAAAAAAATGGTGCCTGCCTGGCACCTGCCGGGGGCACTGGCCTTTAAAAGTTTGTTGTCGCATACCGACATGCCGTTGTCGCCGGTGCAGGTCGGTCACGACGATATCGCCTTTATCCAGTACACCGGGGGGACCACGGGCGTGGCAAAGGGTGCGATGCTGACTCATCGCAACATCCTCGCCAATCTGCAACAGGCCTATGTCTGGCTCAAACCCATGTTGCGCGATGAGAGGGAAATCGTCATCACGGCGCTGCCTCTGTATCACATCTTCGCATTGACGGCGAATTGCCTGATATTTTTGAAGGTCGGTGCGACTAATGTGCTGATTACCAATCCACGCGACATCCCAGGGCTCGTCAAGGAACTGGCGAAATACAGGTTCACGGTGTTCACCGGAGTAAATACCCTGTTCAACGCTTTGCTCAACTCACCGGGCTTTGCCGCGCTGGACTTCAGTCATATGCACATTTCGCTCGGTGGCGGTATGGCAGTGCAGAAGGCGGTCGCCGATCAATGGAAAAAAGTCACCGGGAAAACGCTGATCGAAGCGTATGGCCTGACCGAAACCTCACCGGCAGCAACCATCAACCCGCTCGACCTTGTCGATTACAACGGTTCGATCGGTCTGCCGCTTTCCTCAACCGAAGTGGCAATTCGTAGCGATGATGGACGTTATCTGCCACAAGGCGAAGTGGGTGAAATCTGTATCCGTGGGCCGCAGGTCATGAAGGGCTATTGGAATCGCC
>DAOLZE010000003.1:0-31671 GCA_035426125.1 Rhodocyclaceae bacterium | reverse complement strand
GGTGACCACCGCCAGCATGTCGGCGCCGGCGGCGATGGTCGGCGCGGCATTCTCCAGCGTGATGCCACCGATGGCCGCCACCGGCAGGGCGAAGCGGCTGTGCGCCTGGCTGAGTAGCGCCAGCGGCGCACGCGGTGCCTGAGGTTTGGTTTGCGAAGTGTGCATACTGCCGAAGGCGATGTAGCTGGCACCGGCAGCGGCGGCGGCTTCGGCATTCGCCATATCGGCGTAACAGGAAATACCGAGAATCCTGCCTGGCCCCAGCGCAGCACGCGCTGCTGCAATGTCGCCATCACCGCGGCCGAGATGCACACCATCAGCGCCGATTTGCAAGGCCAATGGCAGATCGTCATTGATGATCAGCAGCGCTCCTCTGGCGCGGCACAGACGCAGCAGATCGGCGGCTTGTGCGCGGCGCAGTGGCGGCGGTGCCAGCTTGTTGCGGTACTGGACCAGACGCACACCGCCATCAAGTGCGGCGGCAACCAGCGCCGACAGACGCGGCAACAGACAGTCGTCAGGCGTGATGGCATACAGCCCCCGCAGCGCATGCATTTCAGTTGCGCTCCGTCGGCAGCGCCGACGCCGGTGCCTCGTGCGCCCAGAAAAAACGATCGGGCAAATATTGCCCCATGCCGGGGCGGAACCCCGCCGCCAGCGTCTGCCAGGTGTATTCCTGCGCATTTCTGACCGCCTCGGGGACCTCCATTCCATGCGCCAGATTGGCAGCAATCGCCGCCGCCAGCGTGCACCCCGATCCGTGATAACTGCCGGGCAGCCGTTCCCAGCGATCGCTGCAAACCACACCGTGGCTGCCATACAGCGTATTCACGACCTGTCCGGTATTTTCGTGGGTTCCTGTGACCAGCACAAATTCGCAGCCAGTCAGGATCAGGTGCCGCGCGCATTCCTGCAAAGGCTTGGTCTTGGCTTCTGTCGAACCCGGACCATCCTCCCCTTCGCCTTCATCGCCGAGTGCCAGTCGGCGCACTTCGAGACTGTTCGGCGTGAGGATGGTCGTTTGCGGCAGGAGCAGCTCGATCATGGCATCGACCATGTCTTCATCGGCGAACTGGTCGCCACGCCCGGAGGCGAGCACCGGGTCGAATATCAGCGGAATATCCGGATAATCGGCGAGGATTGCAGCGATTGCAGCGATATTTCCCACGCTGCCGAGCAGCCCCAACTTGAATGCTGCAACCGGCATGTCCTCCAGCAGCGCACGTGCCTGGTCGGCGACACATTCATCATCCACGGGATGGATTTCCTCGACACCAGCAGTATCCTGTACGGTCAGCGCGGTGACCACCGTCAGAGGATGGCAGCCCATGCTCGACAAGGTCATGATATCGGCCTGAATACCCGCGCCGCCGCTCGGATCGGAAGCAGCGAAGCTCAACACGATGGGGGGCAGCGGTTTGGAGGGTTGCTGAGGCATGGCGGTCTATTACAAATCCGCAGAGGAGGCGCAATGCGGTAACAATGCGGTAAGATACGTGCCATTCTAACTGAAAACTGGCAGCACCCAGCTTGCCGGGACGATTGCCAGAAAATCGCGCCGCGTATACTATTCGGCTGCGCGTCAGAATGGGTAATCGGCGCGGACAGTACGCAACCATGACAAACCAGAGGGAGATATCCGGGTGAGTGAGGCAGCAACTGGCAATCTCAAAGGTATAAAAGTGATGGTCATCGATGATTCGAATACCATCCGCAAAAGCGCCGAGATTTTTCTGCTGCAGGCTGGTTATCAGGTCGTACTGGCCGAAGATGGCTTCGACGCACTGGCCAAGATTGCCGACCACCAGCCCGACATGGTTTTCTGTGACATTCTGATGCCGCGTCTCGACGGGTATCAAACCTGTGCACTGATCAAGAAGAATGCGCGTTTCAGCACCACGCCGGTGATCATGTTGTCATCCAAGGACGGCCTGTTCGACCGCGCGCGTGGCCGCATGGTCGGTTCCGACGAGTATCTGACGAAGCCATTTACCAAGGATGGTTTGCTTAAAACGGTGGTGGCGCATGCGCCGACACACGCCGCCGAGCGAATCTCCTGAGGAAATGCGATGCCCGTAAAAAAGATTATGGTAGTGGACGATTCACCGACCGAGCGCCTCATTCTCACCGATCTGCTGACCCGAAATGGCTACATTGTTGTCGCAGCCGATTCCGGCGAGAAAGCCATTGCCATGTCGCGTGAAGAGCTGCCCGATCTGATCATCATGGATGTCGTCATGCCGGGCATGAACGGTTTTCAGGCAACGCGCACGATTTCCCGCCAGGAAACGACGAGCCACATCCCGATCATCATGTGTACCAGCAAGGATCTTGAAACCGACAAGATATGGGCGATGCGTCAGGGTGCGCAATCCTATCTGGTGAAACCGGCCGATCACGACGAGCTGCTCGCCAAGATCGCTTCTTTTAATTGAGCGACGGAGGAACACGGAGACATGGCAAAACGTATCAGCCTGCGTGAATTCCAGGAAGGACTGGTCCGTCGACTCACTTCGGCGGCGCGCGGTGAAAGCTCGCGTGCCTTGCTCGGGGTTCTGTCGGGTAACGATTACTGGCTGATGAATCTTTCCGATGCGGGTGAAATCGTGCCGTTGCCCCAGCTCACGGAGGTTCCGCTGACCAAGAAATGGTTTGCCGGCATCGCCAATATTCGCGGCACGCTTTATAGCGTGGTTGATTTTTCAGCGTTCCGGGGTGGCGAACCGACGCTGCGCAACAGCGATGCACGGCTGTTGCTGATCGGCGCACGCCATGGCATCAACAGTGCTCTGCTGGTTTCGCGCGCACTGGGCCTGAAGAATCCCGAAAGTCTTGAAGCCGTTCCGCCGGTGGATGGTCGGTCGGCCGACGAGTTGCAACCCTGGGTCGGAGAATGTTATCGCGACAAACAGGATACTGCATGGCACATGCTGTCCATCAAACCGTTGCTTGGCTTCGCAGAATTTATCGATATTGGCATATGAAAATGCTCTCGCGTCAGACGGCGCTGCTACAACGCTACAACATTAAGCAGGGAGGTTCGTAATGGCTTTTAATTTCACACTGCCCTTCACAAAAAAGCGTGCGGATGTTGAACACGAAGCAATGCAGGAGACCCCCGCCGCTGCCGCGGTGTCGCCGCCTAAACGCGGCAGCGGCTCTGCGCCGCTCAAACATGGCAGAAAGCTGCCGCTGATCGGCGGCTTGCCGGCACTGCGGCAAATCCAGATTCTCGGTGCGGTGATTTTTCTGTTGTTTGTTTTTGACGCATTCTGGGTGGCGAACAATGTCCGCGAAGTTGGTCAGGGCGCTGCCTACACCAGCGCCTCCGGACAATTGCGCACGCTGTCCCAGGAAATTACCCGGGCGGTACCGCTAACCCTGCAAGGCAATGCTGCTGCCTTCAGAGAGATGGCTGTGGCGCGCGATAAACTCGACGCATTGCTCGATGCGTTGCAAAAAGGTGGAAGCATCGGCAATACCAAGGTATCGATGGTTCCAGGAAAAGTCAGGCCGGCGCTCGATGCAGCCATCGGCGTATGGCAGAAAATCGACAAGAATGTTCAGTCGCTGCGCGAGCAGGAAAAAAATCTGGTTGCGCTGGGGAAGGGCGTCGGCGCAATCAATGCCTCGAATACACCGCTGCTGACGTTGTCTCAGGAGGTCGCGGTGTTGAAAGCCTCCAGTAGTGTTTCCGAGAGCTCAGCGGCCAACCAGCTCGCGGTACTCAGTCAGCGCATCGCCAAAAATACCAATGCGCTGGTTGCAGTCGGGGGCTCAGGCAATGATGCCGCAGGGCAGATCGGCAAGGATCTCAACACCTTTCGTGATCTGCTGACGGCGCTATTGCAAGGCAACGATGCGCTGCGCATCGCTCCGGCACACGATCCGGCAACCCGCGCCAAGCTCAGCGAGCTGGATGCGCTGTTTGCGCCACAGCAGGCGGCATTGATCAGCGCCATGGGCAATGGCAATTTGCCGCGCTTCGCCGCTGCCCGGCAGGCCGGCGGAGATATCCTGCGCGATAGCCCGGCACTGCTGACGGCTAGCGAGCAATTGTTCAATGCTTTTGACACTGAATCTGCCGGAACAACCATTAACAAAACCCTTGCGATCATCGGTGCCACCGGCTTGCTCGCCATTCTTCTCATCTCACTGATGGCGAAGGTGTTTCATGACGAGGATGTTCGCCGTAGCGATGAGTCGGGCCGCCAGCGCCAGGAATCCGAACGGCAGCGGCGCGAAGCTGAAGCCGCCAAAGATGCGACGCAGGAAGCGATTTTGCGCCTGATGAACGAAATGGGCGATCTCGCCGATGGCGACCTGACCGTACGCGCCACAGTGACAGAGGATGTCACTGGAGCCATTGCCGATTCGGTAAACTACACGATTGAGGAACTCTCCGTGCTGGTCAAGCGCATCAACGAAACCGCTGCTCGTGTCGCCGCCGCTTCGGCAATTGCACAGAACACCTCTACGCAACTACTGGCGGCCACAGAGAAACAGTCCAAAGAGATTACCGACGCCGGCGATTCCGTGCTGGGCATGGCAAAATCGATGGATCTGGTTTCCGATAACGCGCTGGAATCCGCCCGGGTGGCGCGCCATTCGCTGGAAGCTGCCGGCAAAGGTGCTTCTGCGGTAACCAACTCGATCAAGGGCATGAACGAAATTCGCGAACAGATCCAGGAAACCTCGAAGCGCATCAAGCGTCTCGGCGAGTCGTCACAGGAGATCGGTGAAATCGTCGAACTGATTTCAGATATTACCGAACAGACCAACGTACTCGCGCTGAATGCGGCAATTCAGGCGGCGTCCGCTGGCGAAGCAGGACGCGGCTTCACCGTCGTCGCCGAGGAAGTGCAGCGACTGGCAGAGCGATCTGGCGAGGCGACCAAGCAGATCGCGGCGATCGTCAAGACCATTCAATCCGATACACACGATGCCGTTTCAGCGATGGAAAACACCACACGCAACGTCGTCGAGGGTGCGAAGCTTTCCGATGCCGCTGGCCAGGCACTGACGGAAATTTCCACGGTATCGAGCAATCTCGCACAGCTTATCGAAACCATTTCCACCGACACTCAACGTCAGGCCGAAGCGGCGACACACGTTGCCGAGAACATGCAGCAGATTCTCAGCATTACCGAGCAGACTACCGCAGGTACCCAGAAGACCGCCGTATCGATCGGCGAACTTGCCAATCTGGCCGGTGAGCTGAAAGGCTCTGTCTCCGGCTTCAAGGTTTAAGTCGCGACAGGGCCGAACAGACAAGATGAGTACTCCGGGCGCATCCGATATCGGGCCTTTGACATGGGTCAAGGGTGAGATCGAGCTTGCCCTTGGGCGAGCCGGCGAGGCATTGAAAAAATTTGGCGAATCCGTTGCAAAAGGATCGCCGGATGCTGCTCAACTCAAGACCGCGCAAGCGCACCTGCACCAGGCGCATGGTGTGTTGTCGATGGTTGGCATGGCCGGTATCACGCAGTTCTCCGATTGCATCGAACAGGTGCTCGGCGCCCTCGAAAAGGGCACCCTGACATTTTCTCCGCAAGTCGGTGATATCTGCGAACGGGCCCTGGAAGCCACCCGTCACTACCTTGACGAGCTGGTTACCGGCATGCCGGATCAGCCACTCAAGCTCGCACCGGTCTATCTTGAATTGATGGCACTGCGCGGCGTTGCCGGGGCCGTACCGGCCGATCTTTTCTTTCCCGATCTTTCGTTGCGTCCACCGCGCCGTGAGAAGGAACCCGCAACCTTGGCTCCGGAAGCCTTGGCGTCGCGCCTCAAAGCCGCACGTCTCGGTTTCCAGCGCGGCTTGCTGAAATGGCTGAAAGGCGAGGCCAAGGGTCTCACCGAAATGCGCAATTCGGTGGCCGTCATCGAATTTACCCAGTCACAGCCTGCCGCGCGTGCTTTCTGGTGGATCACACTGGCATTCCTTGATGCGCTGATTGCCGGTGGGATTCCCCTGGATCCGTACGCCAAACGCATCTGCGCACGCATCGACACACAGATTGCCAAGCTGCTCGAAGGTTCATACAGCGTCACCGAACGGTTGCTTCGCGATGCCTTGTATTACGTTGCCACGTCCAGCAAGGTTACCGATCACATCGAATGCGTGCGCGCCGCTTACAGACTCGCCGACCTGATTCCTTCGGCGGCTGCGGCCGCAGCCGCACCATTCGCCGCACAACTGCGCGCCATGCGCGAAACTCTTGCGCTTGCCAAAGATACGTGGGGTCGTTACTCGACCGGCATTCCCATTGCGCTGCCCCAATTCCACGAGCAAATCGACAAACTGGCCGCGCTGGGCCAGGAACTTGGTCAGATGGATCTGGCCCGTCTGCTAGCCGCCGTCAACGCCGTCGCCAGCATGCTGCGCAATGCGTCTGCGGAAGACACGTCGGAGAATAACGAGTGGGTGGCGCTGGAGATTGCGACTGCGCTATTGCTTGCAGAGAGCGCACTCGAAAATTTCGAGCAACTCGGCATTGATTTTGCACACCAGGTTGACGCCATGACTGGCCGTCTCAACGCGCTGCTGCGTGGCGACTCGCTGGCTTCGCTACAGGCGATGGAAGCTCCGCAACTCGATGAGATTTCGCGGCGGGCACAGGAACGCCTGCTGATGAGCCAGGTTGTTCGTGAGATTACCACCAGTCTTGTCGGCATTGAGCAGTTGCTCGACGGCTTCTTCCGTGATCCGACACGCGCCAGTGAACTTGCGGCTCTGAGCAAGCCACTCAAGCAGGTTGCCGGGGCGCTGGCCATACTCGGCGAAATGCGTGCCGTAGAGATTCTTCATGAATGCGAGCAGCAGATCTCCGGTTTTGCAACCTCTGCACAGCCGGAAGCATTTGCACAGAAGGACTTCGAAGTGCTGGCGCAAAAACTTTCGGCGCTGGGCTTTTTCGTCGAACAATTGCAGTATGGTCCCGCCGACCTCGATGCCATTCTTGCCACGGCTACCAAGCCCGTTGCTCCGGTTGTACCCGTTGCTCCTGTTGCAAAGATAGAGGCCAAACCGGAAGCCGCTCCGCCGCCGAGCGAACTCCTCGAATCTTTCACCATCGAGGCCCCGAGTCTGGAGCCCGAAGCTGCAATACCGCAAAGCGAAGCGCCCCGGCAACCTGAAGCTATTCATGGGGAAGCCAGCCCGATCGCCGATCACGAGATCGAAAAGCATGCCGCAGCGGCAATCGAGGCGATTGAAATCGCCACACCGGAACTGGCCGTCGAGCATCTTGAAAAATCGGATGAGAAACCCGCTTTCCCGCCTGCCACCCCTTCTGCCGAAGCCAGTCGCCTCGCCGAGGCAAGCAACGAAACGGTTGATGCGGAACTGCTGGGAATTTTCCTCGAAGAAGCCACCGAGGTCTTGCAAACCATCGGTGAAGAAATGCGCCGCTCGGTCAGCCAGCCGCATGACCATGAAATATTGACGACGATCCGCCGTGCTTTTCATACGCTCAAGGGCAGCGGCCGCATGGTCGGCCTGAACGATCTCGGCGAGGTTGGCTGGGCGGTTGAGCAGGCGATGAATTATTGGCTGCAGCAGAAAAAGGATGCGACGCCGGCACTGCACGGCATGCTCGAAAAATCCTATGTGCTGTTTTCCGCCTGGGTTGCTCGTCTCCAGACTGGCGACACCGCACCGCAACCCGGTGCTGCCGATCTGATTGCAATTTGTGATCGCATCAGGGCCGGTGAAGAGGAACCTGTCATTACGGAAGAGAAGCCCATTGCGGAAGAAAAGCCCGTGGTGGAGCAACCCATCGTTGTCGCGGCGCCCACGATGGTGCCAGAAATAATCGCACCTGAAATCGCACCCGAAATCGTGCCAGAGGCCGTGCCAGAAATCGTCGAGCCGGTTGCGGTTGTCGACGATCGCATCGCCATCGGCGAACTGCGTCTGACCCCGGCGATCTATGACATCTACCTGAAGGAAGCACTTTCCCATCTGGCGGTTCTGGATCACGAACGGCAACTCCTGCCGCAGATATCGGCGGTGCGCACAATGGCACGTGCCAGTCATACGCTGGGCGGCGTTTCGAGCACGCTCGGGGTTCTTGCCATCAGCAGTCTGGCGCGTGCGCTGGAGCATACACTGGATCGTTTCGCCGCCGCCTCTGTAGCACCGGACAATGCGCAGTGCGAAGTCCTGGCTAAATCCATCGCTGCGCTCGACGCGATGCTGGCAGAATTCGCGAAGCAGAAGCTGCCTGAAAATAATCAGGAATTGGTCTCCGCCGTCGATAGGCTTGTACCGGTGAAGCCGGTCAGCAAACCTGTCGCGGCAATCGTTGAAACGCCACCACCACCACCCGCTATCGAGCCGCCTCCATCGGCCATACCATTGGCTCCGTTGGTACCGCCAGCCGCAACGCCAGCAACTCCAACGATTCCGTCAGGCGGCGCAGAAGCTCAGTCTGCCTATCACGAGGAAGGACGCAGTAAGGCGCGCGTCGCGGACGATCTCGACATGCAGTTGCTGCCGATCTTTCTCGAAGAGGGAATGGAACTGTTGCGTGAAATCGGCAACGAAATGCGCAACTGGCGCGCTTCACCGGCGGAACGTGAAATAGAACAGCAGTTACAGCGCCTGCTACATACGCTAAAAGGCGGCGCGCGTATGGCCGGCGCCATGCGCCTCGGCGAACTTGCCCACAGTCTTGAGACACGGATTATTCAAAGTTTGCGCAGCGGCACGCCTACAGGCGCTTTCCTCGATGAAGTCGAGGCAGCGTTCGACCGTGCCACGATCATGCTGGAGCATCTTGCCCATCCCGGCGAGGAAGAACCCGCAGCGGCGTCTGAAGCCGACGCCGTAGCTGCGACAACCCCGGTCACGCGGCAGGCAGCCTTCAATGCCGCAGCCGTCGCCATCGAAGGTGGCGAGATCGTCAGCCAGCGCGCGCAATTGCGTGTGCGTGCCGAGATGGTCGACCAACTGGTCAATGATGCCGGTGAAATAGCCATCGCCCGTTCTCGCATCGAAGGCGAAATGCGCACGCTGAAATCCTCGTTGCTCGATCTCAGCGAAAACATCATTCGTCTGCGCCAGCAGTTGCGTGAAATCGAGATACAGTCCGAATCGCAAATGCAATCGCAGATGGCGCAGTTACAGGATGTGAATCAACAGTTCGATCCACTCGAAATGGACCGCTTCACCCGCTTCCAGGAACTGACGCGGATGATGGCGGAAAGCGTCAACGACGTCACCACGGTACAGCACAACCTGCTGCGCAATCTCGATCATGCCGCTGCCGGGCTCAATGCCCAGGCGCGTCTCAATCGCGATCTGTCGCAGGCGCTGATGAGTGTACGCATGGTGCCGTTCAACTCGATCATCGACCGCCTCTATCGCATCGTCCGACAGATTGCCAAGGAACTCGACAAACGCGTCAATTTCGACTTGCGCGATGCGCAGATCGAGCTTGATCGCTCGGTGCTCGAAAAAATTATCGGGCCACTCGAACATCTACTGCGTAATGCCATCGCCCACGGTATTGAAAGCCGCGAAGCGCGCCGCGCTGCCGGAAAATCGGAAATCGGTGAAGTTACCCTTGCGCTGGCCCAGCAGAGCAATGAAATTGTCATTGAGCTGAGCGATGATGGTGGCGGTCTCAATTTCGACAGGATCCGGCAGAAGGCCATCGAGCAAGGCATGCTCGACGCCAATGAGGAAGTCGACGAACGACGCCTGACCCAATTCATTTTCATGCCCGGCTTCTCGACCGCCAGCGAGTTAAGTGAACTGGCCGGCCGCGGTGTCGGCATGAATGTCGTCAAGGCAGAGACCGCAACGCTTGGTGGCCGTATCGAAGTCAGCTCCCAGCCGGGGACTGGCACACGCTTCCGCATCTATCTGCCGCTCACGCTGGCCGTTACTCAGGCGCTGCTGATCCGTTCCGGCGAGCGCACATATGCATTACCCTCGACCATGGTCGAACAGGTGATGGAACTCAAGGCAGAACCCGCCGCGAAAATCCGCAGCGAGGGTAGCATCACCTGGCTTGGCGCCAAGTATCACTGGCATTATCTGCAACGCATGCTGCGGAACGATTCGTCGATCCAGCCACCAGCAATAAGGCGCTACTGGATGCTGTTGCTGAAAGGTGGCGAGCAACCGATTGCGCTGGAAGTTGACGGCCTCGTCGGCAATCAGGAAATCGTTGTCAAGAATATCGGCCCGCAACTTGCCCGTGTCCCCGGTCTCTCCGGCGCCACTGTGCTCAACGACGGTGAGATTGCGCTGATCCTTAATCCGGTCGTTCTGGCCAGCCGTGAACTGCTTGTCGGCCATACCCCGTCTGTTGCGAGCAAGGCTGCACCAGCCGTTGAAATACCGCTCATCATGGTGGTGGATGATTCTCTCACCGTGCGCAAGATCGTCGGACGTCTGTTGACGCGCGAAGGCTATCAGGTCGTCACCGCCAAGGATGGCGTCGATGCATTGGAGCAATTGCAGGACATCGTTCCCGCAGCCATGCTGGTCGACATTGAAATGCCGCGCATGGATGGTTTCGGTCTGACCCGCAACATCCGCGCCAACCCCCGCCTGAAAGATATTCCGATCATCATGATCACCTCGCGCATCGCCGACAAACACCGCAGCTATGCGGAATCGCTCGGTGTCAATGAATACCTTGGCAAACCCTACGACGAGGAAGACTTGCTGCAACGGATTGCCGGCTTCGTTGAAAAACAGGGCATGCAGGTTCCCGCCAAGGCGTGAGAAGGCTGTAAATCAGTCTCAGCAGACTGTTTGTTTTAGCTGTGCCGATTCAGTGCGCCTCAAGGTCTAGCGAAATCAAAGGGTTCAAGTTAAATTTTGTCGGCGGAATTTTCGTGTGCGAGGCGCTCTGAGGTTTTTCCATAGCGGCCACCAGCGGGCGTCCACAGGTTCTTCGGCCTGCACGCGAACGATCAGGAAACCTTGTAAAATCGCGGTTTCGCGAACTACAGAGTATTCCGATGAGCAGCTCCCCCTCCTTTCAGGAAGTCATCCTGCGCCTCCAGAATTTTTGGGGGGACCAAGGTTGCGTACTTCTTCAACCCTATGACATTGAGGTCGGTGCGGGAACCTTTCACACCGCGACATTCCTTCGTGCGCTTGGCCCGGAACCGTGGAAAGCCGCCTATGTCCAACCCTCGCGCCGCCCCAAGGATGGTCGCTATGGCGAAAATCCGAATCGTTTGCAGCATTATTATCAGTATCAGGTTGTTCTGAAGCCGTCTCCGGAAAATATCCAGGAGCTGTACCTGGATTCGCTGCGCGCACTTGGTATCAACACTTCTGAACATGACATCCGATTTGTTGAGGATGACTGGGAATCGCCGACGCTCGGTGCCTGGGGGCTTGGCTGGGAAGTCTGGCTGAATGGCATGGAGGTGACACAGTTCACCTACTTTCAGGAAGTCGGCTCGCTGGTCTGCCGCCCGGTGCTCGGTGAAATTACCTACGGTATCGAGCGTCTGGCCATGTATTTGCAGGGCGTCGAAAATGTCTTCGATCTGGTGTGGACGCCCGGCGTGACCTATGGCGATGTGTATCACCAGAACGAGGTCGAACAATCAAAATACAACTTCGAGCATTCCGATGTCGATTGGCTGTTCAGCCAGTTCGGCAAGTTCGAGTCCGAGGCCAAGCGCCTGATGGGCCTTGGCTTGCCGCTGCCGGGTTTCGAGATGGTCATGAAAGCTTCACATACCTTCAACCTGCTCGATGCGCGCGGTGCCATTTCGGTTACCGAACGTGCTGCCTACATTGGCCGTGTTCGCGCACTGGCGCGTGAAGTGGCACAGGCTTACTACGATTCGCGCGAGCGGCTCGGCTTCCCGATGTGCAAGGAGGCCGCGCGATGAGCGACACACTGCTGATCGAATTACTCACCGAGGAACTGCCGCCGAAATCGCTGAAGCTGCTCGGTGAAGTTTTCAGGGATGAAATCTTTAACGGTCTGGTGCGTCACCAACTCACTCAGCACACGTCGGAAAGCGTCAAGGGTTTTGCCACGCCACGCCGCCTCGCTGTGCTGGTCACTGGAGTCGAAACGAAGGCGCAGGATCGCATGGTCGAAGAAAAGATCATGCCGGTGTCGGTGGCGCTCGACGCCGCCGGAAAGCCGACCACCGCCCTGTTGAAGAAGCTCGAAGCCAAGGGTATTCGCGCCGATGAGATTCCGCAATTCAGCAAGCGCATGGACGGCAAGTCGGAGACATTTTTCCATACCATGTCGGTGAGTGGCGCCAGGCTTGACGATGTCCTCGCCGATATCATCACGGAAGCATTGAAAAAATTGCCGGTTGCCAAGGTGATGCGCTGGGGCGCCGGTGAGGCGCAGTTCGTCCGCCCGGTGCATGGCCTGGTCATGCTGCATGGCAGTCGCATCGTGCCGGGCAAGGTGCTCGGCCTTGCCAGTTGCGGCATCACACGCGGACACCGTTTCATGAGCACCGGCACGATCGACATCGGCAGCGCCGATCAGTACGAACAGAAGCTGGAGAGTGCGGGCCGGGTAATCGCCGACTTTGCCCGGCGCCGCGAGATGATCCGTGGTCAGCTTGATGCTGCCGCAGGCGCGCTGCAATGGTTGCCGGATGCGGCGCTGCTCGATGAAGTCACGGCGCTGGTGGAATTCCCGGCGGTGTATGAGGCGCGCTTCGAGGAAGAATTTCTCGCTGTACCGCAGGAATGCCTGATTTTGACGATGAAGGCCAATCAGAAATATTTTCCGCTGTTCGAACAGGGCAGGCTGACCAACCGCTTCCTCGTCGTCTCGAATATGCAGATTGCCGATCCGCACAATATCGTCACCGGTAACGCGCGTGTCGTGCGCCCGCGTCTCGCCGATGCAAAATTCTTTTTCGAGACTGACCGCAAGGTGCGCCTTGAAACGCGCATCGAAAAACTCGGGCGGATCGTCTATCACAACAAGCTCGGCAGCCAGCTTGAGCGCGTCGAACGGATTGCCGGACTCGCCAGGCACATCGCCCTCCAGCTACACAGCAGCGAGCATGAAGCGATGCGTGCGGCGCGTCTGATGAAGGCCGATCTGGTCACCGATATGGTCGGTGAGTTCCCCGAATTGCAGGGCATCATGGGCCGCTATTACGCGCTTAACGATGGCGAGCCGCAAGCCGTAGCCGATGCCATCGAGGCGCACTACAAGCCGCGCTACGCAGGCGATTCGCTGCCGCAGGGCAATGTGTCATGTGCCGTGGCACTCGCCGACAAGCTCGATGCACTGGCCGGTTTTTTTGCCATCGGCCAGATCCCGACCGGCGACAAGGATCCCTTCGGTTTGCGCCGCGCCGCGCTCGGCGTGTTGCGCATCCTCATGGAAACCCCGCTACCCCTCGACCTGCGCGATCTGGTCTCGGTTGCTGCGGGACTCAATCGCGGATCGGCGGAAAGTCAGACGCAACTGCTCGACTTCATGCAGGAGCGTCTGCGTAATCTGCTGCGCGAACAAGGTCACGAGCAGAAGCTCGTCGACGCGGTACTGGCGCTGAATCCAACGCGCATCGACAAGGTGCCGGCCAAGCTTGCCGCAGTGAAATCCTTCGTCACGCTACCCGAAGCCGAGGCGCTTGCTGCTGCCAACAAACGCATCATCAATATTCTCAAAAAGACTGAGGGTAGCGGCAGCGACGTGGATGTCGCGCTGCTCCAGGAACCGGCGGAAAAGGCATTATTTGCAAAAGTCACCGCCATCACACCGATGCTTCGTTCTTTCGTTGCCAATGAGGACTACGCCGATGCATTAAAGGCGCTGGCCGGAATGCGCAGCGAAGTCGATGCTTTCTTCGATGGTGTCATGGTCATGGCCGAGGAGCCGCTGACCCGGCAGAACCGCCTTGCGTTGCTGCGCCAACTGGCTGATCTGATGAATCAGGTCGCGGATATTTCCCGACTCTGAGGAGATTCTCATGAAACTCGTCATCCTCGATCGCGACGGCGTCATCAATTTTGACTCCGACCAGTACATCAAGTCACCCGATGAGTGGAAGCCAATTCCTGGCAGTATCGCTGCGATTGCCCGTCTCAACCAGTGGGGCTACCGCGTCGTCGTTGCCACCAATCAGGCCGGTATTGGTCGCGGCTTGTACGAAATGGATACGCTTAACGCCATCCACGACAAGATGCTGAAGGCCGTGGCACATCTCGGTGCGCGCATCGACGCTGTGTTCTTCTGCCCGCACACCAGCGAGGATGGCTGCGACTGCCGCAAGCCCAAGCCGGGGATGCTGGAGGAAATCGCCACGCGTTACAACACCGACCTGAACGGTGTTCCGGTGATCGGTGATTCGCTGCGCGATTTGCAGGCTGCTGCTGCGATGGGGGCGCTGCCGATGCTGGTGATGACCGGCAAGGGCGTCAAGACTATCGACGACCCGGAACTGCCACCGCGCACGCTGGTGTTTCCCGATCTCGCCGCCGCCGTTGCGCACATTACGGCCTGACACGCATGCCATACCTGCGCTCAATCCTGTTCATGCTGGTGTTGCTGATCGTTACACCGCCCTATGCGCTCGGTATGATTCTGTGTTTCCCTTTGCCGCATCGCGCGCGCCGTTATACCGCCGTCCCCTGGGTATTCATGACCATCTGGCTGATCAAGCATGTGCTCGGTATCGATTACCGTGTGCTTGGCCGGGAAAATATTCCACAACGTCCGGCGGTGATCCTCACCAAGCATCAGTCGGCCTGGGAAACCGTGGTGCTACAAGAGGTATTTCCGCTGGCGCTATTTGTCTGGAAAAAGGAATTACGCTGGCAACTACCGTTCTTCGGCTGGGCACTGGCGGTGATTCCGATGATTTCCATCGATCGTACCGCTGGTAAAAATGCGCTCAGACAACTGGTGGCGCAGGGACGACTGCGGCTCTCCCAAGGGTATCCTATCGTCATTTTCCCGGAAGGCACTCGAACGGAACCGGGTAAGACGCGTCGCTACAAGATCGGTGGCGCGCATCTGGGCGTCGAAAGCGGCGCACCGGTGCTACCGGTGGCGCTGAACTCCGGAGAATTCTGGGGGCGCAATGCTTTCTTCAAGCAGCCAGGAACCATTACTGTCAGCATCGGCCCGGCTATTGAGCCACAAGGGTTGACGGCCGATGAGGTCAACACGCGCGCCGAGGCATGGATCGAAGCGGAAATGGCGCGCATCAGCCCGCATCTTTATCGTGAAATCGCAACGCAGCCCACAGCTATCCCTGCGGCTTGATTCGGCGCCGCCAGATACTGCCGCGCGCTGGCGTGACGGTGCCTGCATCGCCTACCTTGGCGGAACACTGATATTGCAACTCGATACGGATCGCAAGACGGCGATGCTCGATGGCGATATCCTCCATCTGCCGCTACCGCCTGCAGCTACTCCGCGTCAGATCCAGGATGGTGCCGAAGCCTGGTTGCGCCAGGAGGCGGCGCGGCTGATCGATACCAGTCTGGTACGCCATGCCAAACGTCTGGAATGTTCGGTACCGCGCTGGGCACTGTCATTTGCCGCGCGCGGCAGTTGGGTGCAACACCGCAACGACGACTTGCTGCGTTTCAACTGGAGGCTCATTGAACAGAAGCCGACACTGATCGATCAGATCGTCGGCCGTGCCGTCGCAGAGTTGCCGAGGCCAGCCGCTACGGCAGATTTCTGGGGAATGCAGGCGACATGATCGGAGCGTTGTTCGAGCAATTGTCGTTGTTTGCTTCTCCGCCTGCTGCAACGACAGCGACAAAGTTGCCACCGAAACAGCGTCACCTTCATCTCGGTAACCAGATTATTGCCTACACCCTGCGGCAGGGTTGCCGGCGCCGTTTGTCTCTAACTGTCGATGAGCGCGGGCTGACCATCGGCGCGCCGCAGCGCATTACCTTCGCCGAGATCGAGCGCTTTGCCAGTCAGCATGCCGAATGGGTGCTGGCCAAGCTCGCTGAATATGGTGCGCGACATGGCCGCCGCCACATCGCCATACGCGATGGCATCAACTTGCCGCTACTCGGCGGTGAGATTACCGTACGCATTGCCTCCGGTGCGAATCGCTGTCGCTGGCAGGAAGACATTCTCTGGCTGGAGGCGCGCGTTGATGCCGATCATTCCGCGCTGACCAGGCGTGCGCTGCAACGCCGTGCGCTGGCGTTGTTCAGTGAGCGTCTTGCCATGTATGCCGGATCAATGGGACGCGTCGCACCGCCGCTCGGCTTGTCGAGCGCGCGTACACGCTGGGGCAGTTGCAGTACAAAAACAGGTATTCGTCTCAACTGGCGACTGATCCATCTGCCGCTGACGCTGATCGATTATGTCGTCGCGCACGAGCTTGCCCATCTGCAGGAGATGAATCACAGCCCGCGTTTCTGGAACGTTGTTGAAAGTCTCTATCCTGACTGGCGCATGGCACGTCAGGAACTCAAGGTGCGCGGTGCCGAAGTGCCAGTTCTGTAATTCGGCGTTCCCCAAATCCCCCTACAGCGTCAACGCCTGAAGTTATTTGACTATTCTGTACGGAGCGCATCGACGACATTCAGACGTGCCGCATTACGCGCCGGTAGTACGCCAGCTGCCAGGCCGATGACGACGGCGACTGTTTCTGCCAGCACCACGAAGGTCAACGGTGTATTTACCGGCAGCGCCGGCAAAAAAATGTGCAGCAACTGGGCGAGGCCGATCCCCAGCACGAGGCCGAACACGCCGCCGATGGCGGAGAGCGCCACCGCTTCACCGAGGAAGATGCCGAGGATGGTGCGACGCGGTGCGCCAAGCGCCACCAGCAAGCCGATCTCGCTGGTACGTTCGGTGACGGCGATGGTCATGATGGTGACGATGCCGACGCCGCCAACCAGCAGCGAAATGCTGCCGAGTGCGCCGACAGCCATGGTAAGGATATCGAGAATTTTTGACAGGGTGCGCAGGGAGTCTTCCTGCGTTGTGACCGTGAAATCCTCGCGACCATGCCGTGCTTTGAGCGTGGACTTGATTGCAGCAGCAACACTCGCTGCCGGCACGCCTTCCGTGTAGGAAACATGCACTTCCATCAGGCTGCTGCGATTGTAGAGTTCGAGTGCGCGCGCTGCAGGGATATAGGCCATATCGTCGAGATCGATACCGAGAAACTGGCCCTTTTCTTCAAGCACGCCGATTACCCGGAACTGCATGTTGCCGACGCGTACGCGTGCGCCGAGCGGATTGGCGTCGGAAAAAAGTTCGTTCTTGAGCTTGGCGCCGAGGACGATGAAGGAGCGCGCATTGTTAGATTCCTCTTCCGGCAGGAATTGCCCGCTCCTGACCTTGAGATTGAATACCTGTGGCATCGCCGCGCCGGCGCCGCGTACCATCGTGCGGCGCACCCGACCGTTACCACCGACTTCGGAATTACCGAAGATGCCTGGCGTCACGGCAATGACATTCGGCAGATGTTCGAGCGCACGCGCATCTTCCAGGGTCAATGGCCGTACTGAAGTCGGAATTCCCACCGGATTCGGGCCGGAAGTTTTAATCTTACCCGGCGATATGGCAATGACATTGGTACCGAACTGACTGAACTCGCCCAGCACATAGCCATGGATGCCTTCACCGATGGATGTCAGCAGAATCACTGCGGCGATGCCGACGGCGATGCCGAGCAGTGTCAAAAAACTACGCAGCCGGTGCGCGGTAATGGCGCGCATGGCAAGCAGGATACTGTCGTTGAATCGCATGCTGTTCGCTAGTGTTTCGCCAGCGCCTCGACCGGATCGAGCGCCGCTGCACGTCGTGCCGGAGCGACACCAAAAATGATGCCGGTGGCGAGTGCTGTGCCGAGGCCGGCGAGCACCGCCCAGTCGGGTGGATAGGCCGGGAAAGTCGGATAAAACTGGCGGATCACTGCAGCGCCCGCCTGGCCGAGGAGGAAGCCGATTCCTGCACCTACCAGCGAGAGCATTCCCGCCTCGGCGAGAAACAGCATCTGGATTATCCGGCCGCTGGCGCCGAGCGCCTTGAGCAGGCCGATTTCGTCCGTGCGCTGCACCACCGAGACCAGCATCACGTTCATCACCAGGATACCGGCGACCGCCAGGCTGATTGCGGCAATACCGGCCACACCGAGCGTCAGTGTGCTGAGCAGTCGGTCGAAGGTGGACAGTACGGCATCCTGGGTGACGATCGTGACATCCTCTTCGTTTTCGTGACGTTGCTTGAGGATGCTCAGCGCCTGCGTCTTGGCTGCCGGAATCGCCTGACGGTTCCTCGCTTCGATCATGATGCGGAACAGCGAACTGCTGTTGAACATCGACAGCGCCTGTGCCACTGGCACCAGCACGATTTCATCCGTATTCATCGCCAGCGTCTGGCCACTCGATGCCAGTACGCCGATGATGAGGAGGCGCCGGCCGCCGACGCGCACCAGACGGCCGACCGCCGGTTCCGTGCCGAAAAGATCTGTACGGACGTTGGCGCCGATCACCGCCACTGCCGAGCCACGGCTCCAGTCTTCATCGGGAAGAAAGCTGCCTTGCGCCAGTTCCAGCTCGCGAATCTGGATATATTGCGAGGTTGTTCCGCCCACCATGACCTCACGCAACCTGCTGCCGACGCTGATCTCCGATGTGCCGATGGCCAGCGGTGCAACACGGCGGATGGCCTCGGCATGCAGCAGCGCCATGGCGTCATCGATGGTCAGGTCGCGCGAGGTGCCGCTGATGGCATTGGCGGGACTGAAGCCTCCGGTTTGCGAACGGCCGGGCAGGACGACGACGAGATTGGTGCCAAGCGAGGAGAATTCGCTCATCACATAACGGCGCGCGCCGTCGCCGAGCGCTGTCAGGACCACCACTGCGGCAACGCCAATGGAGATCGCCAATACCAGCAGAACGGTGCGCAGCGGGCTGCCGGTGGCCGCATCACGGGCGAATCGAAGGAGGTCGGGAGTACGCATCATTCGCCCGTTGCTCAGCCTTGCTGTGCGGCGGCGCTGTCGTGATCGATGCGCCCGTCTTCCATTCTGATCTGCCGCCGGGCGCGGCTGCCAAGGTGCGTGTCATGCGTCACGACGATCAGTGTCACGCCGCGACTGTTGAGTTCCTCAAGGAGGCGCATCACTTCCTCGCCGGTGGCGCGATCGAGATTGCCGGTCGGCTCGTCGGCGAGAATCACCGCCGGTTGCATGACCAGTGCGCGCGCAATCGCGACGCGCTGGCGCTGGCCGCCTGACAGTTCGTTGGGTCGATGATCGGCGCGGTTATCCAGACCGTAATCCTTGAGTGCCTGCTTGACGCGCTCGGCGCGTTCCTTTGGCGCAATGCCGGCCAGAGTCATCGGCAGAGCGATGTTCTCGGCCGCTGTCAGGCGCGGCACAAGATGGAAGCTTTGGAAGACAAAGCCGATACGCTCGCTGCGCACCCGCGCCTGTTCATCGGCGGAGAGCGTCGTCACATCGCGGCCTTCGAGCCGGTAGGTGCCGGCATTCGGTCGGTCGAGCAGGCCGATCAGGTTCAGCAGCGTCGATTTCCCCGAGCCCGATACGCCCATGACAGCGACGTATTCGCCGGCAGTGATGGTGAGATCGAGTTGACGTAAGGCATGTACTTCGCTGTCGCCAAGATGAAATACACGTTCGATGCCGGCAAGCTCGATCAGGGCCGCAGTCATTGCCGAATCACTTTTTCGCCGGGATGGAGGCCTCGTCAGCCACCACGCGTACGCCGGGTTTGACCCCCTCGCGCTCGATCGAGGTGACGACGCGATCGCCTGCGGCGATGCCTTCGAGGACCTCAGTGAATTCCCAGTTGGCCACGCCGGCCTTGATCTTGCGTTCTTCCAGCGTTCCGTCTCGACGTACCAGCAAAACCCGTCCCCCTTCGAGCAGGGCCGAAGTCGGCACGCGCACGACATTGTCACGCACGGACAGAATTACCTCGACATCGGCGCTGTAGCCGACCAGCAGTTGCGGCGCTGTTGCGGCATCCAGCGTTGCCTCAATATCGACGGTTCGCGATTGCTTCTCGACGGCCGAGACGTACGGTGAAACACGTTTGACGTGTCCCGGGAAGGATTTTTTGGGCATCGCGTCAAAACTGATGCGGACCACCTGTCCTTCACGAATTTTCGGCGCATCGGCTTCGTCCATGGGTGCCTTGACGTACAGGCATGATTCGTCGATCAGGTCGATTACCGGTTGCGTCAGAATGCCGGGTGGCGACGGTGTCGAGTACTCACCGACTTCGCCAACGATCTTTGCCACCGTGCCACTGAACGGCGCATACAATACCGTGCGATCCTGTTCGACATGCGTTACCTTAACCTGCGCTTGGGCACGCGCCGCGTCGGCTTTTGCCGCCTCGCAACCAGCCTGCCGGGCATCCGCTTCGCTACGCGCCGATTCGTAACGTGATTTCGAAACGAAGTTCTGTGCTCGCAACGAATCCTCTCGCCGCGCTTCACGCTCGGCATTGGCGGCGATGGTACATGCCTCGACAATCCGTTTTTGCGCCGTGTCTACTTGTGCCTTGGCCAGCGTGTTTTGTGCAACCTGATCGTCATTCCACAGCTTCATCAGAAGCTGTCCCTTCTTTACATGATCGCCTTCTCTGACCGGCAGCTGCTCAATGCGTCCGCCCATGCTGGTCGCCAGCTTTGCGCGCTGGCATGACTCAACTGTTCCTGCGCGCGTGTTGCTGATCGTGGATTCCACCTTGCCGTGATCGACGGTCTGGAAAACGACAGGGATTGGCTTTGGTCGCGCCGTCCACCACCAGCCTGCGGCGAGCAGGCCGACAATGACAACGGCCAATATCAGGCGACCAGAAATAGAGGATAGTTTTGCTCTTGTCATGATTTCCAACCGTGTTCAATGGGTGTTTTTGTCATATCGATGGAGCTGAGGATTGGTGGTGGCGACTCGGCCGGGCCTGGAACTTGGGAAACAGGAATAATTGCGGCCTGCCGTTAAAACGGGAATTCAATCAAATGCGATAACGCTTGACCGCATCATTGACCCGCAGAGTCAGCAACTCGAGTTCGTGAGTGCTTTGAGATGTATCGGCCACGGCTTTGCGCGCTTCCTCGGAAATTTGAGCGATACGCTGGAATTGTTCGGATATCTGTGCGGTTGCCGAGCTTTGTTCGCGAATGGCCGAAGCAATTCCAGACACAGTAAATGCGACTTTTTCGGAGCTGGCACGGATTCCTGCCAATGCGGTAATCGCTGTACCGGCGCTACTGACGCCGCTTTCAACGCGATCGACGACGACCTGCATCGTGGCTACCGCCGAACTGGCGCTTTGCTGGATCGAGTCGATCATTCGGGCGATTTCCTGGGTTGAATTGGATGTGCGTTCAGCAAGCTTGCGCACTTCGTCGGCCACCACGGCAAAGCCACGGCCTTGCTCGCCGGCACGTGCGGCTTCGATAGCTGCATTCAACGCCAGCAGGTTGGTTTGATCCGCCACTTCACGAATCACTTTCAATACCGTCGAAATGCTTGAAATCTGTGTACGAAGCTCGTTGATGCTTTGCGAGGCCAGGTGTACCGTGTCGGCGATGGAACGAATCTGTTCGATTGTCCCATGGATGACTTCGCCGCCCTCCGCTGCCTGATGCCCGGATTCGCGGGACAGCGTTTCGGCCTGTTCGGTCTGCATGGCAACATGGTCGATACTGATGGTGACCTGCTGAACGGTTACCGATACCGACGAGGAAGACTCACTGGTCTTTTCGGAAATATTCTGGATTTCCTGCGTCGTGCGCGTCAGACGGGTTGTCTCATCACTGAGTACCGCCATTGATCCGGCAATTTCCTGGAGGCTTGATTGTACGGTGTCAAGAAGGCTGTTGAATGCCGTGACCGCATGGCCAACCTCGTCATGCACAACCACCTTCACACGTTGACGGAAATCGAGATTCTGGGCGACATTTTTCATCGCTGCTGTCATTTCCTTGAGCGAGAACATGGCCGAGCGATGCAGATTGATGCCCATGAGTGCCACGATGGCAACCGTCAGGAGAATGACGGTCGCGTAGATGGAGATGGAGCGCGCAATGTTCAAGGTCACCTGATCCCTCAGCTGTTTCTGATTTTCCAGAAGCTGGGATTGCAGCTTGCCGAGGAACGCCGAAAATACCTTTTCGGCAGGTACGACCTTGGTATATAGGGCTAACTGGGCAAGATCTTTCTTGCCGACTACCGCGATGACCGAATCGACGGCATCGATATAGGCTTCGGCAATTGGCGCGAGCGCCATGGCCGAGTCTTCGGTGCCGGGGATATTTCTGAATTCGACGGAAGCGTTTTTCAGCGAGGTCTGGGTCTCGGTAATCTTCTGGAGAAATGCTTTGCGCAGGTCAGGGTCGTCTTCCATCATCAGGGCAAGCAAAAGGGCGCGAGCTTCCTTGAACTGGTCATTGACGCGGCTCATCGCCACCAGTGAAGGGACCGAGCGCTCGTTAACTTCCTCAAAATGGTGTTGCAGTCCCTTTAATTGAATGACGCCGTATATGCCCGATCCGATCAACCCGAGCAAGGTCACAATTACAAGTATTGCCAAGCGCTTGCCAATCGACATATTCAATGTCCCCGAGAGCAGCCCCGATTCATCAGGCCTGCGTTCCAACCAACGGCTATGATGCAGTTCACCGACATCGGCCAATAAGGGTGCTGACTATATCAAGAGCACCCTGCCAAAGCAATGGCCGCGACGTGGATGAGCATGCCTGCAGTCCCGTCTTTCCGGGAACCTGCCGGGGTGCCCGGGTTCAATTTTGTTTCAGACGCCGGCCATGAAATCAGCTGCACGGAAACCGAAAGTCATGGCCGGGCCGAGCGTTCCGCCGGCGCCTGGGTAGGACTCTCCCATGACCGAGGCCGAGTTGTTGCCGATGCAGAACAAACCGTCGATCGGTTTGTCGGACTGGTTGAGTACACGGGCATGGCTGTCGGTCAGCAGGCCGCCCTTTGTGCCGATATCGCCCGCGTCCACTCGAATGGCATAAAACGGCGCCTTGCCTATCGCTGCAAGGCATGGATTGGGTTTGACATTGGAATCTCCATAATAGCGGTCGAAAATATTGCCGCCCTTGTTGAAATCCTTGTCGACACCCTGTTGGGCATACTGATTGTTGAGCGCAACTGTCTCGGCAAGACCGGCGACATCGACACCGATCTGTTTGGCAAGTCCCTCCAGGGTATCGTCCTTCCAGTAAACCTTGTTCAGCCATGCCTTGCGGTCCGGCTGAATTTGCCCCGGCATGAGCGGCCCCATCGGATAGTTAAAGCGAAACTTTGCATCGAAAATCAGCCAGGCTGGAACTGCCGAGCCGCTCTTGGCATGCTCGGAATACATTGCAGCGCCGAATTCGAGGTACGGTGAAGCTTCGTTGACGAAACGTTTGCCTCGGCCATTTACCGTGATGCAGCCGGGCAGGTTACGTTCTGCAAACAGGCCGAGTTGCGCAGGGTCTCCTGGCACCTTTACTGAAGGCACCCACCACGCCCAGTTCATCAGATCGGTCTTGGCGCCGATGGCCATGGCGGCGCGCAAGGCATCGCCGGTATTATGTGGCGGTGTCGCACTCCATTCGGCATTGGTTGGCTTGGGCAGATATTGTTCGCGCATCTGCTGATTGCGTTCGAAGCCCCCGGCAGCCAGGATCACACCACGGCGCGCTTTCAGTTTGAGCAGTTGTCCGTTGGCGCGTTTCGTGACAATGCCGGTGACGCGATCATTCACCTGGATCAGGGATTCGAATGGCGTGTTCAGCCACAACGGGATTCTGCGTACCAGCATGGCGTGCCGCAATCCGGCGGCCATCGCGTTGCCAAGACCGCGCCGGCGATCATGCCGGGATTTCAGGCGCCACGGATAGTCGAGGAAATAACGCAGGATCACCTTGCCAAACAGCATCGGCCAACCGCGTTCCTTGGCCAGCATGATCTGCGCCTCGGTGGCGGTCATGCTGGCCTTGCCAAGCAGCAGCGTACCTTTGATGGCTTCACGCAGATTCTGGAATTCATCGCCAAGCAGGGCGGCATCGAACAGGCGTGGTTCCATGGTGCGTCCGCCGGGCTTCGATCCCGGCAGATGCTGATAGTAATCCGGGTAGCGGTGGCAGGCGGCATATTGGAGCATCATCTTTTCATTGATGTATTCGACCATCTTCGGTGCGCTTTCCAGATAGGCATGGATTCGCTCCTCGGATACCAGTCCGCGGGTTGCCGCCTTGAGGTATGTCAGCGCTTCCTCGGGAGTGTCCTTGCCGCGTATCTGGTTGTTATTCGGGATCCAGATGGCGCCACCCGAAATGGCCGAGGTCCCGCCATATTTATCGCTCTTCTCGACAACCAGTACAGACAACCCGTGGTCATGCGCCCTGCATGCTGCCAGCATTGCACCTGCGCCTGAACCAACCACAATGACGTCGTATTCCGTGAGGTCGCTGGTGTCGTTATTGGAAGTCATATTTGCCCCTGATTGAAGAGAAAAGCCGCGGCCCCATATAAGTCGCGGATGCTTGCATTATCGCATTGATGACTCATCGTCTGAACGGACTAACGCATAAAAACGCGCTTGCCGACGGGATGCCGGCTGGCAGCAGGCCTCCTTCAATAGCAAAACAAAAAAGCGTGGAACCGGAAATGGATTCCACGCTTTGCTTGAAAGGTTCCCCCGCAATGTCGTCAGGCCGGCATCCTGAACCGAAGTTCAGAGTGACCAGCTTCCAGCCGTTTCAGGTGCATTCTTGCGGAATGCTCACAACGACGGCATACAGTTGCGGGTCAATGCCAAGAGTATTGGTTCAAGGAGTCTATGGCCTTGGCGGGCACCGCAGGGGAATTTCCTGTTGTGGCTGCAAAGCAGTGAAGTAGGATCAGAACAACTTGTCCTGTTGCGCCATCACTGCATCCAAACGCGCCACCATGAAATTGATTCTACGCGCCAAATCATTCTTGTCAAACTCATTTTCGGAAGCGCTGACAGACGCGGTGGGCGCGGCTTCCTGCGCATTCTTGTTGAGCAGGTCGTGGGCAAGATTGAGCGCGGTCATCACGGCCAGACGCTCGCCGGTTCCCTTGGTTTTTGTGGCAAGCTCATTCATCCTGGTTTCAACGCAGGCGACTGCGGCAAGGAGGGAATCGCGCTCTTCAGGAGGGCAGGTCACCCTGTATTCGCGGCCTTGCAGGGAAATATCGACAGTGGAATGCGTGCTCATTTTGATTGATGATCAGGTAATTGTCGCGTTATTCCACAGGGATTTTTTGCATCAGCGCTTCAAGCCGATGGCGGGCTGTGTCGATTTTCTCGGTGAGCGATTTGCAGTCATTCTCAAGCCCGGCGACCTGCTGGCGCAAGGCGCGATTCTCGGCGCGCAAACCCTCGCAGTAAGCAAGGAACTGCTCAAGCCTTTTTTCAAGAATGCCCAGATAATGACTCATACCTAATAGTCTGTGACAGAAAGTCATTACAGTCAAGTAGTAACGAAGCATTTTTAAGGTTGTTTGGAATGCATGGTGGCAGGAATAGAAGGCGTCATTGCGTGCGAGCAATATTGTTCCGGGTTTTTTCGGCTAGAATCGCATTTCGTTGAATGACAGGAGTCATTCAACGTACATGTCCGCGGTGCCCGCACAGCCACGCATCATTGGTTGTCGGGTGAAACGGGAAACAGGTGAGCGTCAGTACTGAACAGACGCGATCCCTGTGCTGCCCCCGCAACGGTAAGGAAGCGTGAATTCATCGAAATGCCACTGGGCTGTCTCAACGGACCCGGGAAGGCGATGAGTTAAATCTTCCGAGCCCGGAGACCGGCCACGGACAATTCAAAGCGGAAGTACCGCGTGGGGCGGTGCCGGTGCATCTTGCATGCTGCGGCCCTCTCCATCGTTACTTCCATTACGTCACATCCACCGGCTTGCGGGGACGTTTGCCGGCACAAGGGAGTAATCATGCATCCATGTATTAAACTACTGGCCGCAGCCGCTGCGCTGCTGGCCATCAGTTCTGTCTGGGCCGAAGACAAGGACAAGGACTTGGGTAACGTTGTTGTGACGGCAACGCGGCAGGCACAACGCAGTAACGAATTGCTGGCAGATGTCAGCCTGATTTCCCGCGCGGAAATCGAACAGGCAGGTCAATCGACACTCATCGAACTGCTCACGCAACAAGCAGGGATTCAGTCCTATAGTCAAGGTGGGCCAGGCAAAATCACGGGATTGTTCATCCGCGGAAGCGGCGCCAATCAATCGGTTATTCTGATCGATGGCGTACGCATCGGTTTGGTCACCTCCGGCACACCTTCCCTGGAGCAGATTCCGCTATCCCAGATAGATCATATCGAAATCCTGCGTGGCCCCGCCTCGGCGCTCTATGGCGCAGATGCCATCGGCGGTGTCATTCAGATATTCACGCGTCGTGGACAAGGTCCGGCAGTGGTTGACGCCTTTGCCGGCTTTGGTAGCCAAAATACGCGCGACCTGTCCGTTGGTTTGTCCGGTGGCAACGATGCCTGGTCATACAGCTTGCGCGGCAGCCACTATGCGACCGACGGTATCAAGGCCATTAACGACAAGGCGAAACAGCCGTACAGCTACGATCCAAGCAGCAGTACAGACGGTTTTCGCAATTCCGGCATGTCCGGCAATCTGGTATTCCGTCCGACGGCAGGACACGAAATCGGTGCCACCGTATTGCGCACCGAGGGCCGCAATTGGTATGAAGGCGGACCGAATTTTGATACCCATGCCGATGTGGCGCAGTCCGTATTTGGTGTCTACAGCCGTAACCAGTTCAGCGCGCCATGGACCAGCACCATCAAACTAAACCAGTCAGTCGACGATTCGACCAGCTATGCCTGGTATTCGCCGGCAGGTGCACAGTTCAAGACAACGCAGGAGCAGATCGTCTGGCAAAACGATATTAACCTCACGCAGGGGAACTTGCTGGTCGCGCTGGAATCGCTCAATCAAAAAGCGCATGGTGACACTAACTTTGACAAGACCCGCCGCATCGATTCGATTCTTGCCGGCTGGAGCGGCCACTATGGCGTCCATCGTCTGCAGGTCAATGTACGGCGCGATGACAATTCACAGTTCGGCGTAAAAACCACCGGCCATGCAGGGTATGGCTATATTTTCACACCGAGTCTTCGTCTCCAGGGATCGCTCGGAACAGCCTTTCGTGCGCCGACATTCAATGATCTTTATTACCCAGGCTACTCCAATCCTGATCTCCAGCCGGAAACCGCACAAAACAAGGAAATAGGTCTGATCTGGGAGCAGGACGCGACCCGCGCCAGCGTGACGATGTATGACAACCGCGTCCGCAATCTGATCGCACTGGATTCGAGTTATGTCCCGCAGAACATCGGCAAGGCCAGGTTGCAAGGCACGACCTTGAGTTATGCGACCAAGGTCTACGGCTTTGACATCAGCGGCAATCTGGACTTCCTCGATGCACGCGATGCCCTGACCGATAAACGCCTGCCGCGTCGAGCACGGGAACAGGCCAATCTTCAGGTAAAGCGTTCCTTCGGTGCATGGACTTTGGGGGGGGGATGGCAGGGGACTGGCGATCGTTATGACGACACAATGGAAATGACGCATATGGGTGGATTCAGTGTGCTGAATGCGTTTGCCCACTATGCAGTGAACCGCGAGTGGTCGATCGAAGCCCGTGCGAACAATCTTGCCAACAAGAAATATGAGACCTCCTGGGGCTATGGCAACCTCGGTGCCAACGCTTTTATGGGTGTGCGCTACACACCGAAGTAAGTTTTAATTTTCCCATCCTTGCACGCCAACTTCTGCATATCCGGATAACCATTTCTCTGTGCCATGATCAATCGCCGTCATGCCTTGTTGATTTTGCTGCTACTTGGTTTGGCGGCGCTGGCCAGCATCATGGCGTCGCTCAGCGTCGGCAATCTGCCGCTGAGCCTGGGCGACATTCTGCGCGCCTTGAGCGGAGAAGACACCGGACTTGCCGGAGAAGTCGTGCGCAATCTACGTCTGCCGCGCACCATGGCCGGCTTTGCCTGCGGCGGTTTGCTGGCGCTGGTCGGTACGTTGATGCAGGTGCTGCTGCGCAATCCACTTGCCGATCCGTATGTCCTCGGCATTTCAGGAGGCGCTTCGGTGGGCGCCTTGGCAGCCATGCTGTTTGGCCTGCCGGTGATCTTCCTGCATGCCGGTGCTTTCGCCGGTGCGCTGGGCGTCATGTTGATGGTATTCGGACTGGCGCACGGCGACGGTAGCTGGACACAGACGCGTCTGCTACTCACCGGCGTCATCGTCGCTGCCGGCTGCGGAGCACTCGTGGCGCTGATACTTTCCGTCGCTCCTGAACAACAATTGCGCGGCATGCTGTACTGGTTGATGGGTGACCTTTCACAGGCCGAAACACCCTGGTCGGCGCTGCTGCTGCTGGCTGCCGGCGTTGCCTGTGTGATGCCGTTTGCCCGCGAACTCGGCCTGCTGGCGCGTAGCGAACTGCTTGCGCAATCGCTCGGGGTCCCGGTGGCCAGACGACGCCTGCAGATTTATATTCTGGCATCGTTGCTGACCGCGGCGGCAGTGAATATCGCCGGCAGCATCGGCTTCATCGGCCTGATCGTGCCGCATCTGGTTCGCCTCGGCATGCGCTCCTCGGCAGGCAATGATCAGCGCCTGCTGTTGCCGGCTGCGGTGCTTGCCGGCGGCACCCTGTTGGTTGTCGCGGACACGCTGGCGCGGACCCTGATCGCGCCGCAGCAGTTGCCGGTTGGGGTGTTGACCGCGCTGCTCGGTGTACCGGTGTTTCTTTTTCTATTGACACGCCAACCGCGCGGCGGCAACACATGAGTACGAATGACGCAATATCGCCGCTGCTGACAGCGCGTCATCTTGATGTCACCATTGCCGGCAGAACCATGCTGCGCGATCTCAACCTGAAGCTCGGCAGCGGCGAAATCATCGCAGTTCTGGGCCGCAACGGCAGCGGCAAGACGACGCTGCTGCATACCCTGGCCGGTCTGCGTACACCGGCCGACGGCAGCATCGAGTTATGCGGAAAATCCTATGCTGCTCACGACGGGCGCAGCACAGCATGTCTGCGTGGCCTGTTGGCACAAAACCAGAGTGATGCCTTTCCTGCCAGTGTGTTGGAAACCGCCTTGATCGGTCGCCATCCTCACTTGGGCCGCTGGGCCTGGGAAGGGGCCAGCGATGAGAAAATCGCTCACCACGCACTGATGGCTGTTGGCCTGGCCGGGCTCGAACAGCGCGAAGTGCATACCCTCTCCGGCGGCGAGCGTCAGCGTCTGGCGATCGCCACGCTGTTGACCCAGCAACCGCAGATCTACCTGCTCGATGAACCGCTCACCCACCTCGATCTGAACCATCAGATCGCCATGCTCGAACTTTTCAAACGCACTGCCGGCGAAAGCGGCGCTGCCTTCGTCATCGTCCTTCACGACGTAAATCTGGCCTTGCGCTATTGCCAGCGTGCGCTGCTGCTGTTCGGCGATGGACGCTGGTGCGAAGGGCCGGTTGCCGACACATTGACGACAGCGACGCTATCCGATCTGTATGCGCATCCACTGCGTGAAATCGGCGATGGGAATTTGCGACATTTCATCGCGGTTTGAATGCTTCTGCAGGGTGGTGTGCCCGAAGTTCTGACTGACCCGTGGGCGAAAAAAAGCGCCGCCCCCATCTGTATGGGGACGGCGCATTCTTCGTCGATCAATCAATAACCCGAATTATTTCTTCTTATCCGCTTCCGTCGGCTTGGCTTCCGGCGCAGCGGCAGGAGTAGCGACAGCGGCAGGCGCCTGGATGATTTCGATTTTGGCCTTGGCCTTGATGTCGTCAATAAGCTTTTTCAGGTTTTCTTGCTGTACCTGATGCTTCAATGAGCCCTTGACTTGTTCAAATGCCGGCGGCTGCTTCTCGCGCGAATCTTCCAGCAGAATGACGTGATAGCCGTATTGCGACTTGACCGGCTCCTCGGTAAATTTACCCTTCTCCAGCTTGGCCACTGCCGCGCCGAATTCCGGCACCATGACGCGCGGATCGAACCAGCCAAGATCGCCACCCCGATCTTTGGAGCCGGTGTCCTTGGATTTTTCCTTGGCCAGAGCATCAAACGCTTTCACATCCTTCTTCAGCTTGGCGATAATCGCCTTGGCGTCGGCTTCCTTTTCAACCAGGATGTGACGTGCCTTATATTCGGTACCGGCCATCTGCACCTTGATCTTGTCATACTCGGCATGTAGCGCTTCGTCGCTGACTGCCGCGGTGGCAAAGTAATCCTGAACGAACGCGTTGGTCAGAATTGATTGCCTGGCCAGATCGATCTGCTCCAGAGCTTCCGGCGACTTGTCCAGCCCCTTCTTGAAAGCTTCCTGGGCGAGGAGCATCTGTGTGGACAGATAATCAATAATCATTTTGCGCGATTCGGCACTGTCCGGCTGACCTTGCGCTGCGCGTTTTGCGGCGAACATGGCGACGCGACTTTCGCTGATTGGGACGCCATTGACCATAGCAGCATTGGCATTATTGGCGGGTGCCGCAGTCTTTGCGGACTCATTGGCATTGCAGGCGATCAGCGTCAGCATGAATGCCGTACCGACCAGAATACTGCGGGGCTGGATAAATCTCATCATATTTCCTCAAGTAAAGGGTCAGGCCAAATTGGCCAGTGCAACGTGCGGCGTGCAACAACCTGCGCATTTTAACAGCTTGTGTTTGTCTCGTTTCGGAGCTTTTTATTATGACAAAAAGTTATTATTGGCGCCGCGCGCGCACTTTCTCCATTTGTGCGCACAACTGCTCTGTTCCCTCGATAATGCGTGCAGTGTGACGTTGCATCAGGTCGGGCGGAATGAAAAACAGATTGTCCTGCACGACAGCTCGCAGAGATTGCCAGCGGCGCCATGTATCGAGCCATTTTGGCCGCCCCGCATCCATGCCGCTGGCGACGATGGCTTCCGGATCGGCGACGAGCACCGCTTCAATGTCAACCGTCGAGGCAAGTTGCGGTAATCCGGCGAAGACATTTTCGGCGCCGCACAGACGCATCGCATCGCTGATCAGGTGCCCGCCATTGATGGTCGTCAATGGTTGATCCCATATCTGGTAGAACACGCGTACTGCCGGGCGGTCAGCGTAGCGCGCACGCAGTGCTGACTGGCGGGCGCGAATATCCTGCGCGGCTTTGCCGGCAATCGCTGCCGTGCCGGCCAGTGTACCCAGACGTTCGATGTTGACGGCAATGTCCTCGATGGTTTTCGGTTGGCTGATGTAGAGCGGAATGCCGAGTATCTTCAAGCGGGCAATGCTGCTGGAAAATTTGCCGTCCTCCCAGGCAACGATCAAATCCGGCTTGAGCGCGGCGATGGCTTCGAGATCGAGAAGTGGATAGCTGCCGACACGCGGCAGTTTCTGCGCAGCCGTCGGGTAGTCGCTGAAGTCGACGGCGCCAACGATCCACTCGCCTGCGCCGGCGACATACAGATTCTCCGTGAGATGCGGCGCCAAACTGACGATACGTCTTGCCGGGGCGGCGAGACGCACCGTTTGTCCGGCTTCGTCGGTGACGGAAATTTGCGCATGCACTACTGTGGAAAGCATCCACAGTAGTGCATGCGCAATCATGCCAAATAGGCGCATCTGCATTATTCGAGGAGGCTCCGTGCAGCTTCGAGGCGCGATGCA
>DAOLZE010000002.1:0-40695 GCA_035426125.1 Rhodocyclaceae bacterium | reverse complement strand
CAAGGCGCAACGCAAGCTGTTTTTCAATCTGCGCAGCATGAAAAAAGGTTTTGCCACGCTGACTCCCGATGAGGTCAATGCCATGGCGAAACAGCTGGGCGTCAAACCCAAGGAAGTTGTCGAAATGGAAACGCGCCTGACAGGGCAGGACATGTCGCTGGAGCCGCTTTCCGAGGATGAGGACGAGCGCTTTGCGCCGATTGCCTATCTGGCTGCGGATATTGCCAACGAGCCGTCGGCAATGCTCGAACGCAAGGAATATGACCGCTTGCAGACGGATGGTTTGAGTGAGGCGCTGGGAGATCTTGACGAGCGCAGTCGTGATATTGTCGTGCGGCGCTGGCTGGCCGAGGACGGTGAAGCGCCGACGTTGCACGATCTGGCTGCGGAATACGGCGTGTCGGCCGAGCGTATTCGACAGATCGAGGTCAAGGCGCTGCAAAAAATGCGAGGCACGCTCGGCGCCGCAGCATAATTCTTCGTATGAAATTGAGTGGGCGGTTTGGCGCAAGCTGAACCGCCCACGGTCATTTTTCAGCCAGATGGCTGCCGATCTCCGCTTAGTAAATACTTACGCTTGCTTTAGCGCGTGTAGCAACTTTTCATGAATACCGCCGAAGCCCCCATTGCTCATCACCAGAATGTGTTCGCCAGCCTTGACATTCATGGCGATTGACTTGACCAGCATGTCAATATCCTCGAATACCTGCGCTTTGTCGCCGAGCGGAGCCAGTGCCTCGGCGGCATCCCAGCCAAGCTTGTTCGCGTAGCAGAACACCGCATCTGCACCGGTCAGGCTGATTGGTAACTGAGTCTTCATACTGCCGAGCTTCATGGTATTGGAGCGCGGCTCCAATACAGCGATGATACGGGCCTTGCCGACACGTCCGCGCAGTCCCTCGATGGTGGCAGTAATCGCCGTCGGATGATGGGCAAAGTCGTCATACACCGTTACCCCGCGCACCGTACCACGCACCTCAAGTCGACGTTTGACGCCCTGAAAGCGCTCTATGGACTGTAATGCAATCTGCGGAGGTACGCCGGCATGACGGGCGGCGGCGATGGCTGCGACGGCATTGGCCCGGTTGTGCGCACCGGGCAGCGTCAGTGTCGTCCGGCCGATCTCCTTACTCGCCAGGCTGACCGCAAAACATCCTTCGGTCGAGGCTTCACCAGCCTGCCAGCCCGCCCCGTCATTGAACCATTCCTGTGGCGTCCAGCAGCCACGTCCCAGAACGCGTTTCAGCGAGCTTTCGGTGGCATTTGCAATAATCAGGCCGTTACTTGGCAGAGTACGCACAAGATGGTGAAATTGCGTCTCGATCGCTGCAAGATCGGCGAAGATATCGGCATGATCAAACTCAAGATTGTTGAGGATAACGGTGCGCGGATGATAGTGGATAAATTTTGAGCGCTTGTCGCAGAAGGCCGTGTCGTATTCATCGGCTTCGATGACAAAGAAAGGCGAATCGCCGAGCCGCGCCGAGACACCAAAATTCTGCGGTACGCCGCCGATCAGGAAGCCCGGCTTGAGGCCGGCATCTTCGAGTATCCACGCCAAAAGCGCCGATGTCGTGGTCTTGCCGTGGGTGCCGGCTATGCCGAGTACCCACTTGTCGTGCAGAATATGCTCGGCCAGCCACTGCGGGCCGGAAACATAGGGTAGACCACGGTCAAGGATTTCCTCGAGCAGAGGGTTGCCGCGCGAAATGGCGTTGCCGACAACGAACAAATCAGGTTGCAGGCTTGTTTGTTTGGCATCGTAACCTTCGGTCAGAACGATCCCCTGTTCTTCCAGCTGGGTGCTCATCGGCGGATAGACGTTGGCATCGCAACCGCTGACGGTGTGGCCTGAGGCGCGCGCCAGCAGCGCGATGCCGCCCATGAAAGTGCCGCAGATGCCGAGAATGTGGATGTGCATGGCGAATGGTGACGGTCAAGTCGTTCGGCTATGTAGAATAGCGAAGAATTATAGACGATTGACCCCGAGCCCTGACCGTCCATGCCGCGCAACAATCGAAATGCCAGAAGCTCCCGTCATCTCGATGCGATGCGTCGCGATATTGCCAGCCATGCCGCACGCTTGATGGCAGAAGATGGAATTGCCGACTTTGGATTGGCGAAGCGCAAGGCCGCCCGGCAGCTCGGCGCATCCGACAGCGAAGCGTTGCCGAACAATCAGGAAGTCGAGGAGGCATTGCGCACCTACCAGTCGATCTATCAGGAGGACGAGTTACGCGAGCGTTTGATTGTGCTCCGCCGGGAAGCTCTGGACTGGATGCGCGAGCTGCAAATGTTTAATCCCTATTTGACCGGGCCGACGCTTGACGGTAGCGCCGGCCGTTATGCCGAGGTGGAAATTGATCTGTTCGCAGATAGCGGTAAAGATGTCGAGATTTTCCTGCTAAATAAGGGGATCGTCTTCAAACATGTCGACTTCCGGCATGCTGGGCCGGATCTTCCTGAGCTTCGTTTGCGGGTCGAGGGTAGGGATGCGACGCTATTATTGTCGGTCTATCCGCAGGCGCTCGAACGTATCCATCGCCGCAATCCGCATACTGGTCAGGTCCCCGGTCGGGCGGGTATCGAAACCGTCGCAGCCTTGCTCGAATCTCCATAACTCCATGATATGAATAATTTTTACAAAAAGGTGCTGATTGTTGCTGCGTTGCTACTCGGGACGCTCATCGGCGTTTTCCTTGCCAGAGATCGCCTGCCGCCGGCATCCAATCAGAATGTGACGCCGCATGATGCAAATTCTTTTGCGGCACAATTATTATCCATGTCGTTTCCGGATGCGCAAGGCGTGATGCAGCCATTGCGGCAATGGCAGGGTAAATGGTTGGTGGTGAATTTCTGGGCGACCTGGTGCACGCCCTGTCGCAAGGAAATGCCGGAATTTTCCTTGTTACAGAAGAAATATGCTGCTAAAAACGTTAAATTTGTCGGCATCGCGCTGGATTCTGCCGATAAAGTTATGGATTATTCACGCCAGAGCCCGGTTGCCTATCCATTGTTGATTGCCAGCGAAGCGCCAATGTTAATCATCAGGGGGCTCGGGAATGCACCCGGTGGATTGCCGTTTACCGTCATCATTGACCGCGATGGCAAGCTGTATCGATCATGGCTTGGCATATGGAAATCCGATTTATTGGAGCCTGTTTTGGCTGATTTGCCACAGATGGCAAGCGACTGAGAAAGGTTATTTGGCGCAATACCAATAATTGGCGTAAGCGATGAAGTAGTAGACAAATTGTAGCGAATTACGGCAAACTTGCAGCTATGTCGAAGAAACCCAGCACCAAGAAAAGCGACAAAACAGAAACCGGGCAAGCCGTCGAGCAGCGAATTCTCGTGCTGCATGGCCCCAATCTGAATTTGCTCGGTTCGCGCGAGCCGGGCATCTATGGTCGCAGAACCTTGTCCGATATCCATCAGGCGATGGCGGCGCAGGCGCGTGCGGCCGGCGTGTTTCTCGAAAGCTATCAAAGCAACAGTGAAGGTGAGCTGGTCGATCGCGTACAGTCCGCCGCAAGCGAGGGTGTCGATTTCATCATCATCAACCCTGCGGCCTATACGCATACCAGCGTGGCTTTGCGCGATGCGCTGGCAGCAGTGGCGATTCCCTTCATCGAAGTACATCTGTCGAATGTCCATGCGCGGGAATCGTTCCGTGGCCATTCCTATTTTTCCGACATCGCAGAGGGCGTCATCAGTGGTCTGGGCAGTCAGGGTTATGAACTGGCGCTGGCTGCAGCTTTGTCGCGTATTCGTTCGTTCTGAACCGCAGGAATACCGCCCGAGCCCGATATTGCCATGCGCTCCGCTTGGGGCGCATCGATTTACCAGGAGTACAAATGGATCTGAGAAAACTCAAGAAGTTGATCGACCTCGTTCAGGAATCAGGAATCTCTGAACTGGAAGTGACCGAAGGCGAGGAAAAGGTACGCATCGTCAAACATGCCGCACCGCAGCAAGCCCCGACATACATGATGAGCGCCCCGGCAGCGGCGCCTGCGCCGGTAGCTGGAGCTCCGGCGGCAACCGCCGCTCCGGCTGCACCCGAACCAGAAGGCCACGCGGTCAAGGCGCCGATGGTTGGCACGTTTTATCGCGCCGGCTCTCCGGGCGCTGCATCCTTCGTCGAGGTCGGTCAAACGGTCAAGGAAGGTGAGACCTTGTGCATCATCGAGGCGATGAAGCTGATGAATGAAATCGAGTCCGATGCAAGCGGCGTGATCAAGGCCATCCTCGTCGAGAATGGGCAGCCGGTGGAGTTCGGTCAGCCGATGTTCTTGATTGGTTAGTCCGTCTGTTTGACCGTAGCAATAGGCACGAAGGTGCGAAAAGGTACGAAATGTTTGAAAAGATCCTGATTGCCAACCGCGGTGAAATTGCTCTGCGCATCCAGCGCGCCTGCCGCGAAATGGGCATCAAGAACGTCGTTGTTCATTCCGTCGCCGATACCGAGGCGAAATATGTCAGGCTTGCTGACGAATCCGTATGTATTGGTCCGGCGGCTTCCGCCGACAGTTATCTGAATATTCCGGCGATCATCTCGGCTGCGGAAGTGACGGATGCCGAGGCGATCCATCCCGGCTATGGTTTTCTTTCTGAAAATGCCGGCTTTGCCGAGCGTGTCGAGAAGTCCGGCTTCGTGTTTATCGGGCCTCGTCCAGAAACCATCAGCCTGATGGGTGACAAGGTGAGTGCCAAGGATGCCATGAAGGCTGCCGGCGTTCCCTGCGTGCCGGGATCGGAAGGCGCACTGCCGGATGAACCCAAGGAATGTATCAAGATCGCTCGCTCTATCGGCTACCCGGTCATCATCAAGGCATCGGGCGGTGGTGGCGGGCGTGGCATGCGCGTGGTGCACACTGAAGCGGCGCTGCTTAACGCTGTCAATATGACGCGCACCGAAGCTGGCGCCGCCTTTGGTAATCCAACCGTTTACCTGGAAAAGTATCTCGAAAATCCCCGTCATATCGAGGTGCAGGTTCTCGCTGATAGCTATCGGAGTGCTGTGTATCTGGGCGAACGCGATTGTTCAATGCAGCGTCGCCACCAGAAGGTCATTGAGGAAGCCCCGGCGGCAGATATTTCGCGCCGCCTGATCACGCGTCTTGGTGATCGTTGTGCCGAAGCATGCCGAAAAATCAACTATCGTGGTGCCGGTACCTTTGAGTTTCTCTACGAAAACGGTGAATTCTTTTTCATCGAAATGAATACGCGGGTGCAGGTCGAACATCCGGTGACCGAACTCGTTACGGGTATCGACATCGTGCAGGCACAGATTCGCATCGCCGCCGGTGAAAAACTCTGGCTGCGCCAGCGCGATATCGAACTGAAGGGCCATGCTATCGAATGTCGCATCAATGCCGAGGATTCTTTCAAATTTACGCCTTCGCCGGGCAAGATTCTTTCCTATCATCCGCCCGGCGGTCCCGGCATTCGTGTCGATACGCACATGTACCAAGGGTATACAGTTCCACCAAATTACGATTCAATGATCGGCAAGGTCATCGCCTACGGCGATAATCGTGAACAGGCGATCCGGCGCATGCGGATCGCGCTTTCGGAGATGGCCGTCGAAGGCATCAAGACGAATATTCCATTGCATCAGGATTTGCTGCATGACGCCAATTTCGTCAATGGCGGCACCAGCATTCATTATCTCGAACAAAAACTCGCCGCCAGGAAAGAGGCGACGAAAGGAAAATGATCCGTGTGGTTATCGGTATCGCTTCCGACCGATGCCCGACATGCCGATGCGCTGTCGGATGTCTTGCTCGAGCAAGGCGCGATCTCGGTCAGCGTCGAGGATGCGCTGGCCGGCACCAGCGAAGAAGAGCCGCAGTTTGGCGAGCCCGGCATGCCCGGTGCCGATCAACCGCAGTTGTGGCAGCACAGTCGTGTCATTGCACTTTTTGAACCAGGCGACGGGCCGACAGCGTTGCTTGAAAGCGTCCGTGCTGCCTGCAAGATACTGGGGATCGATGCATCTACATCAATCAGCATCGAGGAAATTGAAGAGCAGAACTGGGTGCAGTTGACCCAGTCACAATTCGAGCCGATTCGCATCAATGAGCGGTTGTGGATTGTACCTACGTGGCATGATGCGCCAGATCCGACAGCAATCAACCTGATTCTTGATCCGGGGCTGGCTTTTGGCACCGGGTCGCATCCGACCACGCGGCTCTGTCTTGAATGGTTGTGCAGCAATCTGCAGGGCGGCGAGACGTTGCTCGATTATGGTTGCGGTTCCGGCATTCTCGCCATTGCTGCGGCCAGACTTGGCGCTGCTGAGGTGCTTGGCGTCGATATCGACGAAAATGCGCTGACTGCTGCACACGACAATGCTGCCGCCAACGGGGTGGCAATGCAACTTCGCCATTCGCGCGAGCCCTGCGCAGAAATCTTCGACCGCGTTGTCGCCAATATTCTTACCAATCCGCTCCGTGTTCTGGCACCGCTGCTGGCGGCACGCGTTGCACCGGGCGGCTGTATCGCACTGTCCGGTGTGCTGGAAAGCCAGGCTGCCGAAGTTGTCGAAACGTACGCACCTTTCATTCACCTGCGAGTAGCGGCAAGTCTCGATGGATGGGTACGGCTGGAGGGCATGCGGCCATGATGCAAACACGTTGTTTAAACTGCGCCACAGTTTTTCGTGTGACGCCTGAGCAGCTCAAGGTGAAGCATGGCAAGGTGCGTTGCGGACACTGCCAGCATGTTTTCAATGCCCTCGACAGGCTAATCGAAACACTACCGCTTGAGCCGGTAGCGGCTGTGGACGATTCCATCGGCATTAATGATGCGCACCAATCGCTTGATGATTCTGCCGAAAAAATTTCCGGAGAAACCTCGACCTGGGTGGATATGAGTGTCGAGTCGCCGGAGCCGCCTGCCGAATCGGTTATCGAATCTGCCACCGAATTCATGGGCCCTTCTGCCGAAAATTTGTCCGAACAAACCCCTGCGGACACACTGACTCAGCTGGAGACAAAAACATTTACCGAGCCTGCATGGCTTGCCCAGAACAGCGATCTGTTGCTGGACGATGACGCCGCCGCATCGACGGCGCGTGCCTGGCCATGGGCACTGGCGTCGCTACTGGTCTTGCTGCTATTGCTGGTGCAGGGACTGGTGCAGTTTCGTGTCGAAATGGCAGTATTGCTGCCGGCAAGTAAACCCGTACTGCATGTGCTTTGTGACTACCTTGGCTGTGATCTGCCATTGCCGCAGAAAGCCGCTCTACTGGGAATCGAAGCATCTGATCTACATCCTGACCCGCAGAGTAAAGGCCACTTGATGTTGAATGCGACACTGAAAAATCGCGCGCCGTTTGTTCAGGCATACCCGGATATTGAATTGACGCTGACCGACACGGCCGATCAACCCCTGCTGCGTAAAGTCCTCGCGCCACCGGAATATCTGCCGAAGAACGCCGATGCAGCGGGGTTTGCCGCGAATGGCGAACTTGTGTTGAATCTCTCTCTGGTCCCCGATGGCAATAACGCCACGGCGGCCGGTTATCGGCTTTACCTCTTTTACCCATGAGAAGATTGCTCTCGATGGTTTTCATGGGGCGCCACGTTCGTGGCGCACACTCGATTCTGCTCCGCACCGCGTAGCGTATAATCGCCACTTCTACCGAGGAGCGCTGCGAGGCAATTTTGTCCCAGGCTCGGTATTGAGGATTCGAACGGCGCTCACCTGAACCCGTGCCGGCACGGGGTGTCCAGGTGGGCACCTGTACCGGCCACACGCAAAGGAGTTCGCTGTGGCTATTAGCAAGACTTTCACCGACTATCACGTTGCCGACATTGCGCTCGCCGCTTGGGGGCGCAAGGAAATCCGCATCGCTGAAACCGAGATGCCCGGCCTGATGGCGATCCGCGAGGAGTTCGCCGCCAAACAGCCGCTCAAGGGCGCGCGCATCACCGGCTCGCTGCACATGACCATCCAGACTGCCGTGCTGATCGAGACGCTGACGGCGCTCGGTGCCGAAGTGCGCTGGGCCTCGTGCAATATCTTTTCGACACAGGATCACGCCGCCGCCGCGATTGCTGCCGAGGGTATTTCCGTATTTGCTGTCAAGGGCGAAACGCTGGAGGACTACTGGGAATATACCCACCGGATTTTCGAGTGGGTCGACGGTGGTTACTCAAACATGATTCTCGACGACGGCGGCGACGCAACACTGCTGCTGCACCTCGGTGCGCGCGCCGAAAGCGATGCTGCGGTGATCGCCAAGCCTTCCAGCGAGGAAGAGCGTGTGCTGTTTGCTGCCATCAAGGCCAAATTGTCAAAGGACGGCAAGTGGTATTCGACGCGCCTTGCCGCAGTCAAGGGCGTCACCGAGGAAACTACCACCGGCGTGCATCGCCTGTATCAGATGCATGCGCGCGGCGAGCTCAAATTTCCGGCAATCAACGTCAACGACTCGGTTACCAAGTCGAAGTTCGACAATCTCTATGGCTGCCGCGAGTCGCTGGTCGACGGTATCAAGCGCGCCACCGACGTGATGATCGCCGGCAAGGTTGCCCTGATCGCTGGCTACGGCGACGTCGGCAAAGGTTCCGCACAGGCCATGCGCGCACTTTCGGCGCAGGTCTGGGTTACCGAGGTTGATCCGATTTGTGCCTTGCAGGCTGCCATGGAAGGCTATCGTGTCGTGACGATGGAATACGCCGCCGACAAGGCCGATATCTTTGTCACTTGCACCGGTAACTATCACGTCATCACCCATGACCACATGGCGAAGATGAAGGATCAGGCAATCGTTTGCAACATCGGCCACTTCGACAACGAGATCGACGTCGCCTCGATCGAGAAATACCAGTGGGAGGAAATCAAACCACAAGTCGATCACGTCATTTTCCCCACAGCAGATGGAAAACTTGGCAAGCGCATCATCCTGCTAGCCAAGGGCCGCTTGGTGAATCTCGGTTGCGGCACTGGCCATCCATCGTATGTGATGAGTTCCTCGTTCGCCAATCAGACGATCGCGCAGATCGAACTTTTCACGCGCAACAAGGACTATCCAGTCGGTGTGTATGTGTTGCCCAAGCACCTCGATGAGAAGGTGGCGCGCCTGCAATTGAAGAAACTCAATGCACAGCTTTCCGTGCTGACCGATGAACAAGCCACCTACATCGGTGTGCCGAAGAGCGGACCGTACAAGTCGGACAGCTATCGCTATTGAGTCTGCCACCATGACAAAGCTATCAAATGAGCGGATGCGTACCACCGTGCCGAGTTTCAGCATCGAATTCTTCCCACCGCAAACGGTTGAGGGTGTTGCCAAACTACGCGCCACACGGGCGCAGTTAGCGCTGCTGAAGCCCGCGTTCTTCTCCTGCACTTTTGGCGCAGGCGGCTCGACGCGTGACCACACACTTGATACCGTTCTGGAGATTCAGCGTGAAGGCTTGGCTGCTGCGCCGCACTTGTCATGCATCGGATCGACGCGCGAGAACATCCGCGAGATGCTTGCGCAATACCGCGCCGCAGGCATTCGTCGTATTGTTACGCTGCGCGGCGATCTGCCTGCCGGCATAACCGAGGCTGGTGAGTTCCGTTATGCCAACGAGCTGGTCGAGTTCATCCGTGCGGAGACCGGCGACTGGTTTCACATCGAGGTCGCCGCCTATCCGGAAGTGCATCCGCAGGCGTTATCAGCCAGCGCCGATCTGGCGAACTTCAAGCGCAAGATCGACGCCGGCGCGGATTCGGCGATCACCCAGTTTTTTTTCAATGCCGATGCCTACGACCACTTCGTCGAGGCGGCGCAATCAGCAGGTATCACCGTGCCGATCGTACCGGGCATCATGCCGATCGCCAGCTTCACGAAACTCGCGCACTTTGCCGACAATTGCGGCGCCGAGATTCCGCGCTGGCTGCGCAAACGTTTTGAAAGCTATGGCGATGATACCGAATCAATCCGCGCCTTCGGTCTCGACGTCGTAACCGAAATGTGTGAGCGTTTGCTTGCCGGTGGCGCGCCTGGCCTGCATTTCTACGCGTTGAATCAGGCCGGGCTGACAGCAGAAATCTGGCGGCGGCTGGGACTCAATTCGTCGCCATCAGCGTGACTCCAGAACAAGCGCCTTGTTGGTATCGCGCAGTGCGCATGGTGCGTATCCCACGCCAGGCTTATTGAAGTCCACTGACCGTCTGGCTGCAATTCTTCGGTATTCGCAAGGTGCGTTTGCGCCGGTACAGCCAGACAGCCCGGCCGAGCAGAAGCATCACGGCGAAACCACTTGCAGCTTTGCCAAGCGTTTCCTGCTTCAATGGCAGAAGTTCCAGCCGCAACTGATATTTGCCCGCTGGCGCACTGATCCGAATCAGGCCCCATCCTGCAACAGGAACAATTTTCAGGGTAGATCCGGAGCCGACGATGCTGGCGCGCCAGTTTGGAAAATAAAATTGACGGACAGTCAGGGTCGTGGATTTTTTCAAATCGACATCGAATGAAATCCTGCGCGGCACCCAGGCGGCAACTACGATGCTGCCATTGTGTTCGTCGTAACTGATCTTGCCGAGCGTCTCGATGGTCTTATCGTTTTTCTCCGCTTGGGCCGGATTCCACCAACGAGGCATATGTGCCGGGGCATCCACGCTTTCCCTGATGATGTTTTCGCGGGAAAGCCTGCGGGCATCCGCACCTGAATCGCCGGGGACCGGCATGAAACGTACATCGATTGTCGTCAGGCTATAGAGTAAGAAGCCGACAACCGCGATAGCAATCAAGGCTGTCAGCTTGTCACGCTGCAGGTAAAAAGTGTTCATCATCAGCAATACGGCGATGGCCGTTGCCAGATCGAGGACGATCGCGATGCGCCATGGGAATTGCGCTTTTGATAAGAGAGGCAGTGTTTCCCAAAGGATGCGCGACCAGGAAGACATGAAAAACCAGGAGATGACCACAAGCGCAAGACAGGGCCAAAGCTTCTTCATGACATCCTGAGTGCGCCAGCGCAATGTGCTCAGCCAGCACAAGGTGAAGATCATCGTGGTCAGACGCAGCACATCGAACAGGCGACTGGTGAAAATGGCGGCATACATATCGTTGTGCGCGATATCCGGGTGCGGAAAAAACCAGATGTGAAAATCATTCCGCGGTGACCACCATTCTTCTGCGTGAATATATTTCTGGCAGAAGACTGCCGGAATCCAGTAAATCCCCGCCAGCAATATCCCGATGGTAATGGCAATGGAGAAACGTGCAGAGAGCTGCACAGAGAGTCTCCATGAAGGTTTCTGGTATGCCAGCATCAGCACATAGCCGGCCAGGCCCAGTGAGAATAGCAAGGCCGTGGGCAGATGCGTAAGCATCATGCCGCCATAGGAAATCGCCAGGCCGATCATCGCTTTCTCGCCATCGAACAATCGCTCTGTGTAATCAAGCACCAGCGGTAGCCAGATGTAATTGGCAAGCTCGCTCAGATCCTGTCGCGTCCAGAGGTCGATCTCGTAGTGGTAGGGCAGGAGCATGTAGACCAACGCTGCGAACAACGCCGGTATGGCGGCAAAGCGTCGATGCGCGTAGTGGTAGAACGTCAGGCCGGAAAGGGCAATGATGAGTGTTTCACCGATGGCGTGTTGCGTGGCCAATTCAATCCAGGGAAGCAGCAATCCCGGAATCGCGGCGGTGTAATAGGCTAGAGGTGCGTAATAATAAAAAGTCGGACTGCCTGCACCAAAATTCATGTCCATCAGCCAGCGCGGGTAGAGCTCACCCTGTGCCAATTGGGCAGTGAAATGTTTTACCCAGATCAGATGAAATCCGAGATCATGGCCGCCGATGGCACCATACTTAAGCAAGGGTGCGCAAGCGAGCAACGCAACCAGCAGAATCAAGAAATAGGGAAGGAATGGCAGGCTCTGAAATTTCTCCATCGCCAGTCCAAAAACTGTTTCATGGCTGCTTCGTTGATGGATGTCTTGATTCAATGTGTTGCTTTCAGGACGATTCCATGGTGACTCTCACGCCGGTATCGCAGAGCGCGTTCTCAATACCGAGTAGCAGACGATAAGCTCCTGGCACAACCCTGTTGAAATCGGCATCGAGGATATGGGCACCAATCACTGTTTGCCCTGTGTCCTGTTTGACATCTGGCCTGAGTGTACGATACAGATTTGCCACATAGTACTTTCCATCTGTGCCGTTGAGGGTTGCAAAAGGAACCGCATCTAATTTGATGCCGGATGGCATTTGTATCCAGCCACGTATTTCTATGGGATCAGTAGGTTTGAGTTGTATGGTTTTTTGAAGTGGCGTATCAATATGGCACAGTCTGTGCTGTATCGATGGCTGGGTCTGTGCGGAGAAAAATACGCCACGATCCCATTGGACGGTTCCTGACCACGGTATCTGCAAAAATGGTGTGAAAGTTATAAGACCATCGTTTCTGACACGGTATATGCGGGTATGGGACCAATCCATTCTTTCCGTTGGTGTCTCCATGGAGGGTTCGCCCCCTTTATCCCATGGACACCCTGTTCCCAAGCCCGATATGGTTACAAAGCATTCCGACATTAGATCGGGCTTGGTGACTAAGCGCACTATGCCGCGTTGTGCTTGAAACAGGGCAAATATGGCGATAGGTGATCTCTCGGCTGGGGCCTGCGGAATCTTCGCCAGCTTTTCCTGCACCTGGACTTGCGACAAGCGAACCATGCAACGGCAATGGCGATCGTATTCCCAATATGAGGTGATTCCGGGTACCACGTCATCCATGGTTGCAATGACATTACTTGGCTTGAGACCCCCAAGCTCTGTAAAGCGGCGGTGAATATTTGCGTTTATATTCGATAAGGGAGGGGATATGAAAATCGCTGACTCTGAGCCTCCGTTGCGAATGAAGGCGGCCTGGGTATTCTCTTCCCTGTCACGCTCACGGAAGCTTCCAATCTGTTGCACAGAAGCCGTGGTAGTTACTGCGAGAAAACCGAGAAGAACCGCCATGGCAGTTTTTTTGTTTTCCTTCTCCCAGAGCAATGTGGCGACATAGGTTATTGCAGCAAAAAAAATCCAGGCGGGAAAGAAGGCAAGCCGCAACGCAGAGCCGTAGTCATAGATTATGAAAGTAACAAACAGCAACGGTGCATAAGCAGCAAGAAGGATGGCAGCAAGATAGAGCATGCGCCTGAGATCGAGCAAGTGATGATAGATCGCTACACAGCCAATAATCCCGAGGCAGGAGACTGCGACGGCATCACTGCCAAAAATTGCCCGATGTACACACACCAGTGCCTTTATTCGTTCCAGGATAGTGCCGCTGAATGCATATCCACCTACAAAATCCCCGAGCATGTACCAGCGCCATGTTGCAAAAATAATGGCTAATGTCGGGTAGATTATCAATGATCGTATAAATGCCGGTGAACGCCATGAGCGCAAGATAAAATAAAGCAGTGTCATGGCATAAATTTCCTTGCAGGTCAGGGCCATGAAAAACAGGCCGGAACTTGCAAGAAGATTTCGCGTCATGTTGCCACGATAGGCATTTTGATGCACATAAATACTGGCGATGGCGAAGAACAAGCCGGCTACATAATGGCGACTATGAAGAAAGGTTGAAATTCCGAAGGCTGGCATCGTCAGAAGAAATCCGATGCAGGCAATAAACGCCAGCAATGGAGGAAAGCGTCGCGACCACAAGTAAAACGTAAAAGTAACCGTCGCTGCCAGGTCAAGTAGATTGTGTAAAAGAAAATCACGAGGGTTGTAGCCAAACAACCAGACATCCAACTGGTATTGAAATGCCAGGAATGGGGTGAAGAAATATTTAGTGAAGGTTCGCCAGGCTCGTGGAGAGAAAAATAATTGTGAAAATGAATGATCCTTGATCGAGATGATCTGCTGCAGATCATCGCCATACCAACCACCATTCAACGCCTGATGATGCACGATTATTGTGATTAACAGCAGTACACCTCCCGCCGCTATGGGTGTGATTCTGCGGTTTGCGGTTAGTGAGCGAAGTCTGTCGGGCAGCATGATTATTGGGGCGGAATTGTTTGCTTGTTGCGGGGATCTGGTGTGTTTCGGACACACTGGTGCCAGTGCAACCAAATCACCCGACCGAGTAACAGAAGTATGGCGAGACAGGTTGAGGCAAGCCCAGCATTCTCCTCCTGTAATCGCCCCATATCCAGCCGCAACTCATATTTCCCGGCAGGTGCGATGATCTGAATCAAACCTGTATTAACTGCCGGGGTGATGTTCAGGACAGTTCCAGTACCAAAGATACTGGCGCGCCAATTTGGAAAATAGAACTGACGAACAATCAAGGTTGTTGGCTTTTGCAAATTGACGTTGAATGAAATTCTGCGTGGCATCCAGGTTTCAACCGTGATGCTGCCGTTGCGCTGGTCGTAACCCGTCTGGCCGAGCGCATCAATATATTTATCATTGTTTTCCTCCTGTGCTGGATTCCACCATCGTGGTCTGTGCGCACCGGTATCCTTGCCAACTAAAACTGAATGAACAAGATAAAACATCGAAATTTTGACTTGTTCGTCATCAGGGGGAACTGTAAACCGCACACTGGTTGTCGCAAGGCTGTAGAGAAATAAACCTATAACCACAACTGTGGTCAGGGTTGTCAGCTTGTCGCGCTGTAGGTAAAGAGAGTTCATCATCAGCAATGCCGCGATTGCGGTAGCCAGATCAAGAACCATCGCGATGCGCCAGGGGAACTGAACTTTTCGCAATAGAGGAAGGTGCTCCCAAAGCAGGCGCGACCATGAAGACATGAAAAACCAGGAGATGAGCACGAGCATCAGGCAAGACCAAAGCCTTTTCATGATCTGTGGATTATCCCCGCGCCGCGCATTCAGCCAGCACAGTGCGAAAATTGCCGTACTTAGGCGCAGTATGTCAAACAAACGGAGTGCGAACGGAAAATCGATGATGGATGAATTTCGGTTTATGGGCGGGAAAAACCAGAGATTAAAATCATAATTTGGCGTCCACCATTCTTCTGCGTGAATATATTTCTGGCAGAAGACTGCCGGAATCCAGTAAATCCCCGCCAGCAATATCCCGATGGTAATGGCAATGGAGAAACGTGCAGAGAGCTGCACAGAGAGTCTCCATGAAGGTTTCTGGTATGCCAGCATCAGCACATAGCCGGCCAGGCCCAGTGAGAATAGCAAGGCCGTGGGCAGATGCGTAAGCATCATGCCGCCATAGGAAATCGCCAGGCCGATCATCGCTTTCTCGCCATCGAACAATCGCTCTGTGTAATCAAGCACCAGCGGTAGCCAGATGTAATTGGCAAGCTCGCTCAGATCCTGTCGCGTCCAGAGGTCGATCTCGTAGTGGTAGGGCAGGAGCATGTAGACCAACGCTGCGAACAACGCCGGTATGGCGGCAAAGCGTCGATGCGCGTAGTGGTAGAACGTCAGGCCGGAAAGGGCAATGATGAGTGTTTCACCGATGGCGTGTTGCGTGGCCAATTCAATCCAGGGAAGTAACAGGCCCGGAATCGCAGTGATGTAATAGGCCAGTGGCGCGTAGAAATAGAAAGTTGGACTGCCTGCGCCTAGATGCATGTCCATCATCCAACGTGGGTAGAGCTCACCCTGCGCCAACTGGGTTGTGAAATGTTTCACCCAGATTAGATGTAGCCAGAGATCGCCGCCGCTGATGGCTCCATGTTGCAATAGGGGTGCGCAGGCCAGCAACGCAACCAGCAGGATCAAAAAGTTGGGGAGTAGCGGGTGGTGCGTGAATATCGTCGAGAGCTTTTTCAACGCCATCCTTCCTCGGGGATGTTGAGCAACAGTTATTTGCTTAAGAGACCGCATCCTCTGTAATCTTCGCCACCAGCCTGGAGGCGCAAGATTTGATCATGTGTAGCACACATGGTTCTAGACTATTGAACCGCGCTGCAGTTTACCCGAGATCCGTTTCGATAATCTATCCAGCTATGCCGTTTCACGACGCTTGTGGTTCCAACTGATACGGCACCTGATATGACATCGGGCGGCGCATCCGCCAGGACGCACCTTGAACGAAAAACCAGAGACGGCGAACAAAGCCCGCCAGATGTCGGCAAAATATGGGGGCGCCAAGTGCCCACCTGCTAAAATGCCAGTCCTAGTGTCCGTACCGGATACGGATAATTTTCTCTGCAACAAAGGATATTTCATGGCGGGTCATTCCAAGTGGGCCAACATCCAGCATCGCAAGGGGCGTCAGGACGTCAAGCGCGGCAAGGCCTTTACCAAGCTCATCAAGGAAATTACCGTCGCTGCCAAAATGGGTGGTGGCGACATGAATTTCAATCCACGCTTGCGTCTGGCGGTGGAAAAGGCCAAGTCCGAGAACATGCCCGGCGACAATATCAAGAATGCCATCAAGCGTGGTACCGGCGAACTCGAAGGCGTGAATTACGAGGAAATCCGTTATGAAGGCTACGGCATCAATGGTGCCGCGGTGATCGTCGACTGTCTGACCGACAACAAGGTGCGCACGGTGGCCGAGGTGCGCCACGCCTTCAACAAGAACGGCGGCAATCTCGGTACCGACGGGTCAGTCGCTTTTCTCTTCAAGCATTGCGGGCAGTTCATCTTTGCACCAGGCACCGACGAAGGACAACTGATGGATGCCGCGCTGGAAGCGGGGGCCGAAGATGTGGTGACCAACGAAGACGGCTCAATCGAGGTGCTGTCCGGCCCCGGCGATTTTATGGTCACCAAGGAAGCACTGGAAAAAGCCGGATTCAAACCGGAGTTTGCCGAAGTGACGATGAAGCCGCAGACGGAGACCGAATTCAGTGGCGAGGATGGTCAGAAAATGCAGAAACTGCTCGATGCGCTGGAAAGCCTCGACGATGTGCAGGAGGTTTACTCCAACGCGGTGATCGAGGAGTAACCCTCCTTCCAGTGCCGGACACAGGGTTGCATATGTCATTCTCCGGACGCATCCTCGGCATCGATCCAGGCTTACGCATTACCGGATTCGGTGTCATTGAAATGCGTGGCAGCAAGCTCGTCTACATTGGTAGCGGCTGCATCAAGACGTTGCAGGACGATGAGCTGCCGCAGCGTCTGAAGACCATCCTCGATGGCATTGCGGAAGTTGTCGCCACCTATCAGCCGGATCAGGCGGCGATCGAGAAGGTGTTCGTCAATGTCAATCCGCAATCCACTTTGTTGCTTGGCCAGGCGCGCGGCGCAGCGATCAGCGCGCTGGTGCTGGCCGGTTTGCCGGTCGCTGAATACACGGCATTGCAATTAAAACAGGCTGTAGTTGGTCATGGCAAGGCCGCCAAACAGCAGGTCAGCCACATGGTGTGCCGTCTGTTGGCGTTGTCCGGTGAGCCGGGTGCCGATGCGGCGGATGCGCTGGCCTGCGCGATCTGCCATGCGCATGGCGGACAAGGCCTCGGTGCGCTGGCGACGCAGGGTATGCGGGTGCGCAAGGGCAGGCTGGTAGCATGAGCAGCATCGCCTACGCTTGGGAATTCGGCGCCAACCTCGGCCACATCGGCACCTTTCTGCCGATTGCCCGGGATTTACGTGCGCACGGCCATGATGTCCATTGGATGGTCACGCATACCAATCAGGCTGCGAAACTGCTCGACCGTGAGGGTTTCTCCTGGCTTCAGGCGCCGGTCATTGGCGAGGTTATCCGTAAAATTCCACCGCAAAGTTATGCCGATATTTTGTTGCGATTCGGCTATGCCTCGGTAGATGATTTGCTCGGCCTGCTGGTGGCATGGCGCCAGTTGCTGCTTTTCGCCAAACCTGCACTGCTGCTGGCCGACCATGCGCCGACGGCGATTCTTGCAGCACGCACACTGGATATTCCGGTGATGCTCTTCGGTAACGGCTTCTTCGCCCCGCCGCAGATCAGCCCACTGCCCAACATGCGGCCGTGGACCCATGTGCCCATGGAAACGCTTGTCCAACTGGAACAGGAGGCATTGGCCTCGGTGAATTTCGTTCTGCGCCACTTTGCAAGGGAGCCGCTCGGCTGTCTTGCAGAACTGTTCCAGGTCGCAGAAACGTCCCTGCTGACCTTTCCGGAACTCGATCACTACGCGCAGCGCAGCCAGGCTGCTTACTGGGGAACGCTGCCTGCCGCAGTGGCCAATCCTCCGGTGTGGTCTTCCACAGCCAGGCCGCGCGTGTATGCCTATCTGCGCGCAAACAGCCCGCATTGCGAAGCGGCCTTGCAGACGCTCGGTAATTTGCGTAAGCCGTGTCTGGTGTATTGCCCGGATATTCCGCAAGCCATGCGCGAGAAATACTCCTCCACGGATCTACATTTTGCCGATGCACCGGTCGACCTCAATCTGGCAGCGCAGGAAGCTGATGCTGCGGTGACATACGGCAGTCCGGCGGCAACCATCGCCTTTCTGCTGGCTGGCAAACCCGTGCTGATGTTGCCCGGTCATCTCGAGCAGTTTCTCTTTGCCTTGCGCGTCGAAGGGTTCGGTGCCGGCCTGCTGATCAATCCAGAACATGCGCCCGCCGATTTGCCGCAAAAATTGCAACGGATACTTTTCGAACCATCGTTTGCCGAGAATGCCCGCGCATTCGCAAAAAAATATGAATCCTTTAACCAGGCGCAGGTTCAGGCGCATTTGGTCAACCGCATCGAAGAACTTGCACACTCTGCCACAGCGAAAGGATCGCCATGATCGTCCGTCTCACCGGAACCCTCGTCGAGAAAAACCCGCCGCAGATTGTCGTCGACGTGCAGGGTGTTGGCTACGAAATCGACGTGCCGATGAGTACCTTCTACAATTTGCCGGCAACGGGGGAGAGGCTCAGTCTGCATACGCACATGATCGTCCGCGAGGACGGACATTTTCTCTATGGCTTCACCACTGAGGACGAACGTACGGCATTCCGTCAACTCCTGAAAATCAGCGGTGTCGGCGCGCGCATCGCGCTGGCTGTGCTGTCCGGTCTGTCAGTCAGGGAACTGGCGCAGGCGGTGGTGATGCAGGAGGCAGGCCGTTTGGTAAAAATTCCCGGCATCGGCAAGAAGACCGCCGAGCGCCTGCTCCTCGAATTGCGTGATCGTCTGCCAAAAACTTCCGCCAGTAGCGGTACAACAAATACCGACGCCATTATTCATAGTGCAGCCGACGACATCCTGAATGCCCTGCTGGGACTCGGTTACAGCGAACGCGAGGCCTTGCCGGCATTGAAGTCGTTGCCCGATGGCGTTGCCGTTCCCGAAGGGATCCGACAGGCGCTGAAGCTGCTGTCGAAAGCATAGATAAACTCGGATAAACTCGCCGGCTATGGCCATCGAAACAGACAAGCTCATCTCCAGCGACGACAGCCGCCTGATCTCATCCACACCGCAATCGGTGCAGGAAGACGCACAGGAGCGGGCGCTGCGGCCGAAGCGGCTGGCTGAATACGTCGGCCAGCAGAAGATTCGCGACCAGTTGGAGATCTTCATCCAGGCGGCACGGCAGCGCAGTGAGTCGCTCGACCACGTGCTGCTGTTCGGTCCACCGGGTCTCGGCAAGACAACCCTGGCGCATATTCTGGCCCATGAGATGGGCGTCAATCTACGCCAGACTTCCGGTCCGGTACTGGAGCGCGCCGGCGACCTGGCGGCGCTGCTGACCAATCTCGAACCCAACGACATATTGTTCATCGACGAGATTCATCGTCTTTCACCCGTGGTCGAGGAAATTCTCTACCCGGCGCTGGAGGATTTTCAGATCGACATCATGATCGGCGAAGGACCGTCGGCGCGTTCTGTCAAGCTTGATCTGCCGCCGTTCACGCTGGTTGGTGCAACGACACGTGCCGGTATGTTGACCAATCCGCTGCGTGATCGTTTTGGTATCGTCGCCCGTCTCGAATTTTATTCGCCCGAGGAACTCAGCCTGATCGTCGCGCGTTCGGCGCAATTGCTCAAGGTACATGTCGCCGAAGAGGGTGCGGTGGAAATTGCCAGACGCTCGCGCGGCACACCGCGCATCGCCAACCGCCTGCTGCGCCGGGTGCGCGATTTCGCCGAGGTCAAGGCCGATGGCCGCATCACCCGCGAAGTCGCGGATGCGGCGCTGACCATGCTCGATGTCGATCATCTTGGTCTTGATGTCATGGACCGCAAGTTGCTCGGTGCCATGCTTAACAAATTTGCCGGCGGCCCGGTTGGTGTGGACAATCTGGCTGCCGCCATCGGCGAGGCACGCGATACCATCGAGGATGTGCTTGAGCCTTACCTGATCCAGCAGGGCTATCTTCAGCGTACACCACGCGGCCGCGTGGCGACGGCGGCGATCTGGCGGCATTTCGGGCTGACCGTGCCGAACAATCAGGACGCCGGCCTTTTTGACGACAAATAAATCTTCGATCCGTAGCGTTTCTCGATTGACACAGTCAGCGGCGAAGCGTTCTACCATCAGGTGATGATCGAGATACGGGTAGATGGCGGACAACCTCGCAGGCACCGATCAAACAGAATGTTTTTCATTTCATGATAACGCCCAGCCCATGAAAAATAAGGTTGTGCTTATCACCCAGGCCGATTTCTGGAACAGGAGTTATGGCCTTGCGGCAAGGGTTTTCGAGCTGGTGCGTTTTTTGGCACCACGCTTCGATCTGTCGATTGCGCTCCTCGGCAATCTGACGGAAAAGGATCTGCAGAGGGTGCGGGAAATGTGTCTGGATTTCAATTTGTACCTACTTGGCGAATCGGTGCCGGTACAGCTTTCACCGCAGGCACAACGACTGCTTGAGAACTTTCGCCGTTATTTCAACGAATCGTCACCACCCGCTACCTACATCGTTGTCAAAACCGAGAACAGCTTTATGCTGGAAGGCATTCCGGCAAATGGCAGGAAGATGCTCGATACCAACGATCTGATCAGCGCAAGAACAAAAAGCATGCAGCAACATAATGCTCCGGCGCATTTCCCTCTGACGGAGGGGGAGGAGTTGGAAATATTCCGCCGTTATGACTCGGTTATTTGTATTCAGCCTGTGGAATACGCCTGGGTCTGCGCCCGTCTCGGTGCAGAGAAGACGATACTGGCCCAGCATCCGGTTACTGCCAAGCGAACGATCCTGCGCAAGACTGTTGCCAGCATTGGCATCGTCGCCAGCCGCTGGCACGCCAATGTCGATGGTCTGAACTGGTTTGTCGAACGCGTCTGGCCCCATTTTCAGGGGCGCAACCTTACCCTGGATGTGTATGGCATGGTCTGCCAGGAACTTCCCATGCGGGGAATCCCCGGTATGCAGATGCATGGCTTCATGGAATACATCGATGCTTGCTATGCGCACATCGATATTGCGATCAATCCGGTCAGATACGGCGCCGGCCTGAAAATAAAATCTGTGGAAGCCATGGCTTGGGGGCTGCCTCTGGTGGCCTCGGTGCAAGGTGCCAGCGGTTTGGAGGAACTGGCCGGTCAGGCTTTTCTGCTGGCACGTGACGAAAGTGAATTCATCGTCGCTATCGAGTCGTTGCTGCAGAGCACCGAGCTACGCCGTTCCATGGGGCGCAAGGCCTGTTCGCATGTCGCCGAACATCTGTCCGCCGAATGCTGTTTTGGCGAGTTGGCAAAATATATTGCTTCATAAGCAGGGAACTTCCTCCGCTTGGCATAGTCTTTTAGCACTGCTGCGGGCTTGGAGCACGCAACCTTGCTGCAAGTTGTAGAATCGAACTTTACGGGAACATGTCTACAGAATGAGCAATTGCTTCGCCGTCCGCGTGTATTACGAAGACACCGATGCCGCCGGTGTGGTTTACTATGCTAACTACCTCAAGTTCATGGAGCGCGCACGTACCGAATGGCTGCGTACACTGGGTTTCGAGCAGTCACAACTGGTGCGGGAACAGAGTCTCGGTTTTGTTGCCCGCTCGGTCTCGATCGATTATCTGAAGCCGGCGCGTCTCGACGACATGCTCAATGTGATTTCTGGAATTGATACCGCCAGCCGCGCACAGATTGTGTTTTCCCAGCGCGTCGAGCGTGAAGGAGAAATCCTGGCGACATCAAAAATCCAGATTGTCTGCGTCGACCCCGCGCGCGGCAAGGTCAGCACGATGCCGCTACCCGTATATGAAAAATTCAAAGCCCTGATTGGAGTTGGAAGCTGAATATGGACATTTCCCAGGATTTATCCATCCTCGAACTGGTTACCAATGCCAGTCTGGTGGTCAAGCTGATACTGGCGTTGCTGGTGTGCGTTTCCTTCATGTCCTGGTACTGGATCTTCCGCAAATGGTTTGCCTTGCGCGATGCCCGCGTGCGTACCGAGAAGTTTGAGCGTGAATTCTGGAGCGGCGGCGATCTCAATAAGCTGTTTCAGAGCGCAGCCGGCAATCGTGAGGATAGTGGGGCGATGGAGCGAATTTTCGAAGCGGGTTATCGTGAGTTCATCAAGCTGCGCGGGCAGAAAACTGTCGACCAGACCGTCGTGGTTGCTGGCGCGCGGCGCGCCATGCGTGCGACCTATCAGCGCGAGATCGACGAACTGGATGCCCATCTGTCGTTTCTGGCTTCAGTCGGTTCGGTCTCGCCCTACGTCGGTTTGCTCGGCACGGTATGGGGCATCATGCACTCGTTTCGTGGCTTGTCGAGCATGAGCTCAGCGACGTTGTCCGCTGTTGCACCGGGTATCGCCGAAGCGCTGGTGGCGACTGCCATCGGCCTGTTTGCGGCAATTCCTGCGGTGGTCGCCTACAATCGCTACGCTCATGATGTCGATCGCATCTCCGTGCGCTTCGAGAGTTTCATGGAAGAATTCTCCAATATCCTGCAGCGTCAATTGCGATGAAAGGGAATCTCCCGCCAATTCAGATGCTCTGGCTGGGGGGGCCGCTGTCGACGCTTGAGCGGCTGTCGCTGGCGTCCTTTCTGCACAATGGCCATGCCGTGCATCTGTATACCTATGACGACATTGCCGATGTTCCCGAGGGAACGATGCTGATAAATGCCGGTGAGATCGTTTCGCTCGCCGACATGCGCACAATGACCTCTGGCGAAAGACACGGCAGTTGGGCGCCGTTTTCGAACATCTTCCGCTACAAACTCCTCTACGAGCGCGGCGGAATCTGGTGCGATACCGACGTGGTATGTCTGAAAGCACTCGATTTCGCGGTTAATGCCGACTATTTCTTTGCCAGCGAATTTGCCTTCGCACCACCGGGTGAGAAGAGCCAGACAATCGCCACCAATTGTGCAATGTGCACGCCAGTCGGCAGCCCGTTGATGAAGGACTGTCTCGACTCGGCACTAGCCGTCGATCTGCGCAGCGCAGACTGGGGAGCCAGCGGTGTGGCGTTGCTGCGCAACAAGCTGCCGCAGCATCAACTGACACGCGCACTGTTGCAGCCCAATGTGTTCTGTCCGGTGAGCAACTGGAAATTCACCATGCTGCTGTCCGAGTTGCATACCCTGCCGTTCGATTCCTATGCAATTCACTTTTACAATGAAATGTGGCGCAAGAATTTCTTCGACAAGAATGCCCGCTACGAGCCGTTTTCAGTCTATGAGCGGCTTAAGGCTCACTATCTCGACGGACAGGGCTGAGGCATGAAGCAGCGTCGTCAGATGAGCCAGATCAATGTCGTCCCATATATCGATGTCATGCTGGTGCTGCTGGTTATTTTTATGGTGACTACACCGATGATGCAGACCGCCAGCATCGACCTGCCAAGCGTTGGCAAGGCAGCACAACCCCCGGTGGCGCCGCTCGAGGTCATCATTCATGCCGATGCCTCGCTGGCCTTGCGTGATCGTGCCAGAAACGGCGTCGAGCAGAGTGTCAGCCAGCATGATCTGCTGGCCCAGCTCAAGCAGGCGCAGACGAAAAATCCCGGGCAGGCAGTGTTGATCGCCGGCGACAAAAACGTTCGCTATGAAGCTATCCTTAAGGTCATGGATGCGCTGCAAAAAAATCAGGTGACGAAGATCGGCCTGCTGGTGCAGCCGATCAGCACGGCGGCGGAACATCGGTAACGGCCATGAAAGTCAAGGCCATGAAGGCTGGTAATTCCGAACTGCCGCGGGCCAGCTTCTCGAGGCACGGCAAACATCTGTCGGCAGTGCTGGCGGTCGCCATGCATGTGCTGCTGATCGCCATCCTGTTTTTCGGCGTGCGTTGGCAGACGCATCCTGCCGAGCCGGTCGAGGTCGATCTCGTCAGCACCGCACAACCTGAGGCGGCGCCCGTGCCGGAATCGAAGCCCGCGCCTCAGCCGGTCGCTGTCCCGGCGGAAAAAATCAAGGCACCGTTGCCAAAACCGGACATTGCGTTGAAGGAAAAACCACGCGAAAAGACAAAGCCGCCACAGCCGGAAGCCAAGCCCGATCCGTTCCAGAAACTGCTCGATCAGGAATTGAAACAGACCAGCGCCGAGCGCAAGACGGCCGAACTGGCCAATGCCGCTGCCCAGGAACTCGCGCAATTGCAGAAGGCACAGACGGCCGCAGCGCGTAGCAGAGCCGATGCCGATTACACGGCGCGGATCGTCGGCAAGATTCGCGGCCGGATCCCCGTCAGTGCCCTGCCGCCCGGCAACCCGGTGGCCCGCTTTGCCGTTAGCCAACTCCCCAACGGTGAAGTGCTGCAAGTTCAGCGTCTCCAGTCAAGTGGCTTTCCGGCTTATGATGAGGTCATTGAACGCGCAATTCGTGCCTCTTCGCCATTGCCAAAACCGTCCATGGGCGAGGTTCCCCATGATTTGACTCTGACTTTCTGCCCCGATGAAACGCGTGGCTGTAAATAAACCCTCAATTGCATCCGCTATAATGGCCGCATCATGACGAAACATTTTTTCAAATACGCTCTGGCGTTCGCCGGATTTGCGCTGACTGCGGTTGCTCAGGCGCAGCTTTCCATCGAGATTACCGGCGCTGGTGCCAACCGCTTGCCGATTGCAGTCGCCGACTTTTCCGGCGAGCGCATCGTTTCACAGGCACTGACGTCCGTGCTGCGCGGTGATCTGGAACGCAGTGGCATGTTTCGCCTGGTTGATCCCGGCGCCATGCCGTTGGCCGAGACGACCGCCGTCGATTTTGCCAACATGAAAACACGCGGTGCCGATACGCTGGTCAGCGGCAGCGTGACACCTGTTGCCGAGACGGGTGAGAGCCGCTATGAAACGCGCTTTCACCTGCATGATGTATTGAAGCAGACGACACTTGGCGGCCAATCATATGTGTCGACCGCCGCCCAGTTGCGTACCGCCGCGCATCGCACTGCCGATTTTATTTATGAGAAGCTGATCGGTGAGCCGGGCATTTTTTCCACGCACATCGCCTATGTCGTGAAGACCGCCGGACGTTACGAACTACAGATCGCCGATGCCGACGGCATGAATGCGCAGGCTGCACTAACCTCGCGTGAGCCGATTATTTCGCCGGCCTGGTCGCCCGACGGTACACGGCTTGCTTATGTCTCCTTTGAGGCGAAGAAGCCGGTTGTCTATGTCCATTCGCTGGCGACCGGCCGACGCCATGTTGCCGCCAATTTCAAGGGCTCGAATTCGGCGCCGGCCTGGTCACCTGACGGCAAAAGGCTTGCTGTGGTACTGACCAAGGAAGGCGGTTCGCAGCTGTTTTTACTCAACGCCGACGGTAGCGGCGTGACGCGTCTCGCCAGTTCCTCTGGTATCGATACCGAGCCGCAGTTTTCGCATGACGGCCAGTTCATCTATTTCACTTCCGATCGCGGCGGCAGTCCGCAGGTCTACCGGATTCCGGCGGCTGGTGGCGATGTTCAGCGTATCACCTTTGAGGGTAGCTACAACGTCACGCCGAGGCTTTCGTTTGATGACAAACTGATGGCATTTGTGACGCGCAACAACGGACGCTTCCAGATTGCGCTAATGGACCTAACGACGCGTCAGACGCAGGTGTTGACCGATACCGAGCGCGACGAGTCGCCGAGTTTTGCGCCCAATGGACGCATGATCATCTATGCTACCGAAATTGGTGGCCGTGGCGTCCTGGCTGCCGTCTCCAGCGACGGCCGTGTGAAGCAGAAGTTTTCTGTGCAGGCCGCAGATGTACGCGAGCCGGCCTGGGGTCCGTTCGTCAAATGAATCATCCATCTAGGGAGTATCGCCATGAGTAAGATGCTTGCTGCTTTTTTAATTACATTGACCATCGCTGCCTGCAGTTCGCAGCCAACCTCCGAGCAAAACGCCGCCAGCGTCGAGGATCGCAAGCCTGCGACAGTCGGTGCCGAGACCCAGTCGGTTGCCACTGACAAGCTTGACGAATACAGCCTAGCGATGCTCAAGGATCCCAAGAGCATTCTTTCGAAGCGCAGCGTGTATTTCGATTTCGATCAGTACGTCATCAAGGAAGAGTTCAAGCCGCTGCTTGAGGCGCATGGCCATTTTCTTACTGCGAATGGCAAGGTCAAGATGCTGCTGCAAGGCAATGCCGACGAACGCGGTAGCCGTGAATACAATCTGGCGCTTGGCCAGAAACGTGCCGAAGCTGTAAAGAAAACCCTGCTGCTGCTGCTTGGCGGCAAGGAAGAGCAGATCGAATCGGTCAGCCTCGGCAAGGAAAAGCCGCGCTGCAGTGAGCATACCGAGGCGTGCTGGGCGGAGAACCGCCGCGGCGACATGCTGTATAGCGGCGAGTTTTGAGCGTGAGGCGCAGTCTGGCAATTCTGCTGGTGGCAACGGCCTGTGGTGGGGCGCTGACGCTGACGGCGCTGCCGGCGCGTGCCGGATTGTTTGACGACGACGAGGCACGCACGCGTCTTGAAACTCTGCGCAAGGAAGTCAATGAACATTTCACGCAGGTCGATACTGCCTCAACCGCGACCACCCACAATCAGATCGAGTTGAGTAACCAGATCGAGCAGGTTAAGACTGATCTCGCAAAATTGCGCGGACAGATCGAGGTGTTGAGTTATGAACTGGAGGGAGCGCAGAAGCGGCAGAAGGATTTCTATGTCGACCTCGACGGGCGTCTGCGCAAACTGGAAACTACAACCGCGAACGAAGCTGCCGCCGGAAGCGCTGCACCCGAAGCTGCGCTGGCCGACCCGGCAGTTGAAATGCGCGATTTTGAAACTGCGCTGACATATTTCAAGAGTGTGCGCTACAAAGAGGCGCTTGCAGCATTTGAGAACTTCATCAAGAACAATCCGAAGAGCAGCATGCTGCCAAGCGCACATTTCTGGGAAGCCTCGGCGTATTACCAGTTACACACTTACGATAAGGCTGCCGAGTTGTTCGGCAAACTGGCTGCGACCTGGCCGGCCGATGCCAAGGCGCCCGATGCACTGCTTGGTCTGGCTAGCAGCCAGCAGGAAACCGGCGACGCAAAGACGGCGAAGAAAACCCTTGAGCAGTTGGTTGCCAGATATCCAAACAGCAGCGCTGCGCAGACTGCCCGGCAGCGTCTCAAGAAGAAATAGTCCGGCCCCGGTTTTGCAGGTCATGCGGCTATTTCTCAGGTTTTGCGCTGCCCCTGCGCAAGCACCCGCCCGGCATGCGGTACTTCCCCGATGCTGAAAATCAGCGAAATATTCCATTCCATTCAGGGGGAGTCGACGCGCATCGGTTTGCCGACGGTGTTCGTCCGCCTGACCGGATGTCCGTTGCGCTGTCGATGGTGCGATACCGAATACGCCTTTACTGGAGGCGAATCGATGGCGCCGGTGCAGGTGCTCGAACATGTTGCCTCTTACGGCTGCCGCCATGTCTGTGTGACCGGTGGAGAGCCTTTGGCGCAAAAGGAGTGCCTCGAAATTCTAACCGCGCTATGCGATGCCGGTTATGAGGTTTCGCTGGAAACGAGTGGTGCGCTTGATCTGTCGGGCGTCGATGTGCGGGTGGTAAAAATCATGGATATCAAGGCCCCCGCTTCGGGTGAGTCAGGAAAAAATCGTCTTGAAAATCTGCGCCTTCTCGGACCTCACGACGAAATAAAGTGCGTACTAGCCTCGGTCGACGATTATGAATGGGCGAAGCGCATGCTGGCCGAACATCGTCTGGATCAACTTTGCAAGGTGCTATTTACGCCGGTACAGGGGTTGCTGGACCCGGCGCAGCTTGCCGGGTGGATACTGCGAGATCGGCTGCCTGTACGTTTCCAGTTGCAGCTGCATAAGCTCCTCTGGGGTTCAAAGCGCGGCACATAGAAAGTCCGATCGATGACAAAAAATGCCGTTGTCCTGCTCTCCGGCGGGCTTGACTCTGCAACAATCCTGGCGATTGCCCGCGAACAGGGGTTCGCCTGCCATTGCCTGTCGCTTGACTATGGTCAGCGCCATCGCGTTGAACTGACCGCCGCTGCGCGGGTTGCTGCCAGTCTCGGTGCTGTTTCGCAGCGAACCTTGAAACTCGACCTGACGCAGTTTGGCGGCTCGGCACTGACCGATGCCCGCATCGATGTGCCGATTGCCGGTTTGCAACCAGGCATTCCCGTGACCTATGTGCCGGCGCGCAACACTATCATGCTGGCGCTGGCGCTGGCCTGGGCCGAAGTCCTCGAAGCGTCCGATATTTTTGTCGGCGTAAATGCGGTCGATTATTCAGGTTATCCGGATTGTCGTCCGGAATACATTCGCGCTTTCGAAACCATGGCTAATCTTGCGACCAGGGCCGCCGTCGAAGGGCGTCACCTGAATCTGCATGCGCCGCTGATCGAATTGAGCAAGGCCGCGATCATCCGCCGTGGCATCGCACTGGGCGTTGATTATTCCCTGACAGTGTCCTGTTATCAGGCCGACGCGCAAGGCCACGCCTGCGGCGTATGTGATTCCTGCCGATTGCGTCGAGAAGGCTTTGTCGCGGCGGATGTTGCTGATCCTACAAGCTACATCAAACAAAAATAGCAAATGGTGCAGAGTATTCCTGCCCCGGCAGCCTCATAAAGCCCATTTTCCGGTACCGCGAAAGAAAGTTTGTCGCTTGCTCCGGATATTGAGTGCGCCAGAGGAGCAATGGCGCGAATGTTATAATTTTGCGGCTGCTTCTTCCAGGATCCTTCCAGGATAATTTCCGCACGATCATGCAACTTTTCGCTCTCGGTATCAATCACCATACCGCGCCACTGGCCGTGCGCGAAAAGGTGGCATTTCAGCCAGAGCGCCTGGCGCAGGCGCTCTGCGATCTTGTGCGCGGACATGCCGCACAGGAAGCTGCGATCCTGTCGACCTGCAATCGCACAGAACTCTACTGTACTGCCGAACAACCCGCGGCAGTGGCGGACTGGCTGGCTGGTTATCACGCACTGTCAGCCGACAAGATCAGTCCTTATCTTTACACCTTTCCGCAGCGCGATGCTGTGCGCCACATGTTCCGTGTTGCCAGCGGGCTCGATTCGATGGTGCTTGGCGAGCCGCAAATTCTCGGTCAGATGAAGCAGGCGGCACGTGCCGCTGAAGAGGCCGGCACACTCGGCACGCTGCTCGGCAAACTGTTCCAGAGGACTTTCTCTGTTGCCAAGGAAGTGCGCTCGACGACGGCGATCGGCGCCAATATCATTTCGATGGCCGCCGCCGCCGTGCATCTGTCGGCGCGAATTTTTGAGAACCTCTCCGAACAGCGCATGCTCTTCATCGGCGCTGGCGAGATGGTTGAACTCTGTGTTACACACTTTGCTGCCCGGCAACCCCGGCGCATCACCATTGCCAATCGCACACTGGAGCGCGCCGCAGTTCTTGCCGAACGATTTCATGGCGACGCCATGCGTCTTGACGAAGTACCGGACGTGCTTGCCGATTACGATATCGTCGTTTCCTGTACGGCCAGTCCGTTGCCAATCATCGGTCTCGGCATGGTCGAACGTGCGATCCGGGTGCGTCGCCATCGGCCGATGGTGATGGTTGATCTGGCAGTGCCGCGCGATGTTGAGAGCGAGGTCGGCAAGCTCGACGATATTTTTCTGTACACAATCGACGATCTCGCACAGATCGTCGAAGATGGCCTCGAATCGCGCCAGACCGCTGTCGTCGAGGCCGAGGAAATTATCGATGCGCACGTCGACAATTTTTTGCACTGGATCGAATCACGGGAAACTGTTCCGACGATCCGCGCCCTGCGCGATACTGCAGAGCGTGCGCGGCGTCACGAATTGGAGCACGCGCGCAAGTTGCTGGCACGCGGTGATGATCCAGCACAGGTGCTTGAAGTCTTGTCGCACGGCCTGACCAACAAACTGCTGCACGCGCCAACCCAGGCGCTCAATCAGGCGGCAGCTGACGAACGCGGCGATCTGGCGCAACTGATCGCGCGTATCTACCATCTGCACTCCGGAGAATAGCTGACCTGCATGTCCAGACACCGGGTTCCGGTGCCTGGACGGCATTTGCATCGACCATGAAACAGAGCATTCGCGACAAACTCGAACAACTCTCCGGGCGACTGATCGAGCTGGATCATCTGCTGGGCGCGGAGAATGCCACGCACGACATGGACAGTTATCGCAAGCTGTCGCGCGAGCACGCCGAACTCGGTCCGGTGGTGACGCTCTTCAATGCTTTCCGGAACTTTGAAGATGCCTTGCGTGGCGCCGGAGATATGCTCACGGATCCGGAGATGAAGGCGCTGGCCGAGGACGAGATGCAACACTGCCGCAGTGAAATGGAGCGCGTCGAGGGTGAGCTGCAAACAGCGCTTCTACCTAGCGACCCGAACGATGCGCGCAACCTGTTTCTCGAAATCCGTGCCGGTACCGGTGGTGACGAATCGGCGCTGTTTGCCGGTGATCTGTTCCGCATGTATAGCCGCTATGCGGAGCGTCAGCGCTGGCAGGTGGAGATCGTTTCGGCCAGCGAGTCGGAACTTGGTGGTTATCGTGAAGTGATTGCGCGCGTTCTCGGTCGCGGTGCATATTCGAAACTCAAGTTTGAATCGGGCGGCCATCGTGTTCAGCGCGTTCCCGCTACAGAAACCCAGGGGCGTATCCATACCTCGGCCTGTACTGTCGCGGTGTTGCCAGAAGCTGACGCACAGGCCGAAGTTGACATCAATCCGTCCGATCTGCGCATCGATACCTTTCGCGCTTCCGGTGCCGGCGGCCAGCATATCAACAAGACCGATTCGGCAGTGCGTATCACCCACCTGCCGACCGGCATCGTCGTCGAATGTCAGGACGATCGCTCGCAGCACCGCAACAAGGCGCAGGCTCTGTCGGTACTGGCGGCGCGCATTCAGGATAAGCAAGAGCGCGAGCAGCAGGCGAAGATTGCCTCGACACGCAAGAGTCTGATCGGTAGCGGCGACCGTTCGGAGCGTATCCGTACGTATAATTTTCCGCAGGGGCGCGTCACCGATCATCGCATCAATCTGACGCTGTACAAGATTGACGCCATCATAGCCGGCGATCTCGACGAACTGATCGATGCACTAACGGCTGAACATCAGGCCGAACTTCTTGCAGCACTGGCGGGGGAAGAGTGAACTGCAACGATCCGCAGAATGCAGAATGCGATGTTGCACATGCCCTCGCGGAAGCCGGCAGGCGGATTGATCGGATCGAAGCGCGAATTCTTCTGAGCTATGCTGTAGGCATGACTGCTGTCGAGATTGTGACTTATCCGGAAAGACCTCTGACACCTGTCGGGCGGTCAAATTTTCGTGCATTGGTGGCGCGACGCGAGCATGGAGAGCCGATTGCCTATCTGACCGGCATGCGCGAATTCTATGGGCGGAATTTCATGGTCACACCGGATGTTTTGATTCCCCGCCCGGAAACCGAATTGCTGGTCGATACCGGTCTGGCCCGGATGACCGAGATTCTTGCACCGCGCATCCTTGATCTTGGCTGCGGAAGTGGCTGTGTCGCCATAAGCCTCTCTCTGGAACGTCCAGGGAGCAACGTGACCACTGTCGACCGTTCTTTGGCAGCGCTGGCCGTGGCGCGGCACAATGCAGCGACGCTGGGCGCCACACTGCGTTGCCTCGAAAGCGACTGGTACGCGGCGCTTGTCGGCACACGTTATCACCTGATCGTCGCCAATCCTCCGTATGTCGCTGCCGGTGACTCTCATCTGATACAAGGCGATCTGCGTTTCGAACCAGCGTCCGCACTGCTCGGTGGCAGCGACGGCCTCTCCGACATTCGTATTGTCATCTCGCAGGCGTCTGCATATTTGTTGCCGGGTGGCTGGCTGCTACTCGAACATGGTTACGATCAGGCGCAGAGGGTGCAGGCAATGTTGGGCAACGCAGGCTTTGTCGACGTCGGGCAATATTGCGATTTGGCCGGCATCATACGGGTTTCCGGTGGACGACTGGCCGTTTGAATTTTTGCAATATTGCTCTTCTCTTGGTGGGTGCCAGTGAAGCTGATCCCTGATACGCTACGCAATATGGATCAAATAACATGTTTTGGCCAATGGCTGCTGCGCGGGCGCTATGCCTTCATTCTGATCATCGTGCTGGTGACCTGGTTCTGGCTGCCGTCATTACTCGATGGCAAGCTGATCATTCATGGTGATTCTGGTCTGCACGGCCTGCCGTTGATATGGCTGCATCATCAGGCGCTGACCGGCCAGGAGTCGCTGCTCTGGTCGAGTCGCATCTATGGCGGACATCCGATGTTCGCCGAAGGTCAGGGTGGCTTCGCGAATCCTCTGAACATCCTGTCGGTATGGCTATTTGAACCGCTATATGCACTAGGATTTTTGCACTGGTCAACGGTGCTCACCGCTGCGATCGGTGTCTTCTGCCTCTGTCGGGTACTTGGCATCAGTCGCTGGTCGGCGACATTCGCCGGTATCGCGACGGCGTTCTCGGGCTTCTGGGTGCCGAGCGTGCAGAACCTGCCGATTTCCACCACACTGGCATGGATTCCCTGGCAGCTTGCGGCAGCGGAGCATTGGCTGAAGCAGCCTTCTGCTGCGCGCGCCGCATTGCTGGCGATTCCCGCGGCCCTGCTGGTTTTTGCCGGCTATCCACAATTGACGCATGGCACCATCGTGTATCTGTTGGCGTCACTGCTGGTTCAGCCGCTGCAGCGCGACGGCCGCGTGTTCATCGCCCGACACTGGCGGGCTTTGCTGAAGAGCGGCCTGCTGGCAATTGTCCTGGCAATCGGATTGGCTTCGATCCAGCTCCTGCCGCTTTTCGAACTCGCCGGCCTGTCGCATCGCAGTCAGGGAACAGCGGTGATCTTTGACGGTTTCATCGCACCGGCGTTCTATCTGAAGGGGCTGTTTTATTTTTACCTCGGTGCCGATCCGCAAGGCATCAATATGCCGAATCTGGCGAATATTGCCGTGCTGATGCTGGCAGGACTGATCCTGTTATTCCGTGTACCGGTGCGTATCCTCAGTCATGCAGTGGGCGCCTTTTTGCTGTTTAATTTGGCGATTGGCTCGGCTTCGCCGCTGTTTCAACTGGTGTATAAGTTTCATCTAATCCCTGGGCTGCATTTCTTCCGTGGTATGCAGATGTATTTTCCACTGGCGGTCATTGGCTGTACCGTTGTTGCCGCTTTCATGCTGGATGAACTCTCCGGGAAAGTATTTCCGGTACTGCGCAGCATATTTTCAAGGAACCGGCGCATCGCCGTTCTTGCCCTGGCGGTTTATGGCGGCATCCTGATATTTTGTTGTTATCGCTACTATGCGCCGATCTATACCCGCCTGAGTCTGCTCGCGCCAGTGCTGATGTTGGCGTTCTATCTACTTTGTGCGGCGCTTGGCAAGCGCCGCTGGTTTCCGCTGCTGGCCGTGTTGATTCTCACGCTCGATGTGCTGTTGCTGCGCATGCATGCGATCCATTTTTTTGATCGCAAGATTGTTGATCAGCCAGCAGTGGTTCATGCCATCGCGACCGAAAGCGATGTGCAGGATTATCATGTTATGGATCAATCATCGGCGCTTGCGATCGCCTTCCTGGATTCAATGAATCCGACCGTCGAAGCGAATTTCCGTCGCCTGCTCAAGGCTCTTGGCTCGTTTCCAGCCGCATTGCAATGGCAGGTACCCTCCATCAATGGACAACTGGCCTTGCCGCTCTCAAGACGTGTTTTACTTGATCCGGTGCTCTGGGCCGAGGTGGATGGTGCAGACCGCAATCGCGCTGGTTTGCGGCTGATCGATATTCTTGGTATTCGCTATATCTCGCGTGATGCGGCAATCGCTAATATCGCACCATCACTGCCCCTGTATGTACATGATCGTGAGAACGAAGTTTTCATCTATCGCAACACTTCGGCAAGGCCACGCTTTCAGGTGTATTGGGACGCGATTAGCGTGGATTCTCCGGAGCAGGCACTCGCTGCCTTGCGGGCAGCGCACAGTGAGACGCTGGTGCTTGAAAGACTGCCCGGCACAAACACGCTGTCATCACCGGTTTGTGCGACATGCGGATATCCCAAGCCGATCATCGATATCGTCGAAGCTCGCGCACAGCGTTACCGGATCAATGTCGAGGTTGCCCACGATGCCTGGCTGTTTCTTGCTGACGCCAATTATCCCGGCTGGCAGGCCACGGTGAATGGTGTCAGGCAGCCGGTGTATAGTGCGCAGGTGCTGGGCAAGGCGGTGCGACTGAAGGCGGGACGCAACGTCGTGGAACTGCGTTATGTACCTTGGTCGTTCTATTCGGGAGCAGTGCTGTCGGGCATTACGCTGCTGCTGATATTGGTCATTCTGCTCCGGCGCCCTGTCGCAAATCTGCGCAAGCGCAGCCAGACTGCACAATAAAGGGATCTGTATGGTGAAGATCGCGGTGGTAATTCCCTGCTTCAAAGTACGTTTGCATATCCTCGACGTACTGTCGCGAATCGGTCCGGAGGTTTCGCGTGTCTATGTTGTCGATGACTGCTGTCCGGAGAATAGTGGTTTGCATGTGCAGCAGAGCTGTCATGATAAGCGCGTAGTCGTCATTCGTAACACAAGTAATCAGGGTGTCGGTGGCGCGGTACTTGCTGGCTACAGTGCGGCAATTGCTGACGGCACGGATATCATCGTGAAGATCGATGGCGATGGGCAGATGGATCCGCGCCTGCTGCCGCGCATGGTACAGCCGATTCTCAAGGGGCTTGCCGACTATACCAAGGGCAATCGCTTCTACGACCTGACGCATATCCGGCGCATGCCGACCATTCGCCTGATCGGCAATGCGATCCTTTCCTTCATGTCCAAGCTGTCCACCGGCTACTGGAAAATTCTCGATCCGAACAATGGCTACACAGCGATCGATGCCCGCCTGGTTGCGCACCTTCCTCTTGAGCGTATCAGCAAGCGCTATTTCTTTGAAACCGATATGCTGTTCCGCCTGAATATCCTTCGTGCAGTAGTGATGGATATCCCGATGGATGCCATCTATGCGGACGAGCAAAGCAATCTGCGGATTTCAAGAGTTATCGGCGAGTTTCTCGTCAAGCATGTGAAAAATTTCTTCAAGAGGATTTTTTACAATTATTTTTTGCGTGACACGTCCCTGGCATCGCTCGAACTTCTTGTTGGATCCGCCATGCTGTTGTTCGGACTGTTGTTCGGCTGCTTTGAATGGTTTTCATACTATGTTGCCGATGAATCTGCGCCGCTCGGTACGATCATGCTTGCAGCATTGCCCGTGCTGTCCGGCCTGCAATTTCTTTTAGCCTTTTTTTCCCATGACGTTTCGGCAACCCCGGTCAATACGATCGGGGAGTTCATGGGCGAGATAAGCGCAATGAAAACGAAGGAAAATTGAACACCCACAGGAATGCCAGATATCAGCCAGGACTCTAAAAGCGTAATGACAGCCCTGTTCCTGTTTGCTCATCAGGATGACGAGGTTGCGGCATTTCATTGCATCGAGAAGGAACTGCATCTTGGGCGCAGAGTCGTTTGCTGCTTCCTCACCGATGGCGGCTTTGGCGGAGCATCTTCGCAAGTGAGGAGCCGTGAATCGCTGGCGGTATTGACCCGTCTAGGGGTCGCCCCGGAGGATGTCCAATTCATCGGCGCATCGGTGGGCATTCGAGATCAGCATTTGCATGAATCAATCGGTCAGGCGTATGCAATTTTGTGCGAATCGGTAACCTCGTTTCTTGAGGATATCGAGGCGATTTATACCCCGGCCTGGGAAGGCGGACATCCGGACCATGATGCGACACATCTGATGGCGCGAAAGCTGGCCGCATCTCTGGCGCAGAAATGCAGTGTTTGGCAATTCCCTCTCTACCAGGGCGAGAATTGTCCTGGTCCGTTTTTCAAGGTACTGTCGCCGTTGAAGAATAACGGTCCGGTTTTCAACGAATACATTCCATGGCGCAAGCGCTGGCAATATCTGGCTTTTGCAAGCACGCTTTATCCTTCAGCGCGCAGGACATGGCTTGGCCTGACCCCATTTTTTGCCTACCACTACCTGGTTCATGGCGTACAAAGCCTGCAGCGTGCGGATCAGGTACTCTGCCGGCCACATTCCGGCAGGCTGTATTACGAGAAACGCGGCTTTGCCAGCTTCGACGAATTCTGGGTGGCCACCGCAGCATTCCACGGACCTCAGGAAAATTAGGTCAGCAGATGCATCTCGTCTTCGACAATTTCCTCGAACTCCGGTTCGCTCAGTCCGAAATGCTGTAAGGCCAGTGCCCCACCCTTTTGCCATTCGAGCGAGAAGTTCTGTCCGAAATGCAATTGCACGGCATGGTCGGCGAGTAGTCCAAGAGCAATCAGGCTGCAGGATTCCGGTGGGTGCATGGATTGGTCTTCGGCGAGAATGGCGTAATCGTGATGAAAGCGCATGGCATGGGAAACCGCTATCGGCAGGTTCCAGCTCTTGGTCAGCAGATAGCCGATCGTCGCATGATCGGTGCCGTGCGCAGCCTCCTCGATTTCAGTGAACTTGCGATCCGGTGAATTGTTGGCTTCGTTAAGGGTTTGCTTGTAATCAGGGAAGCGCTGCATCAGGATGGGAATTCCGCAATTCTGGAACAAGCCGTAGGTGTACGCCAGTTCCCCGCTGATTCCATGCACCCGCCTGGCGATGAGCGATGCGGCCATGGCAAGCTTGCTGGATGAATCCCAGAAGCGTTCCATATTGATGGAATCCTTGGTAGAAAAAACCTGTTTCACAATCAATGTCGACACGGTGTGCGTGAGCATCGGCAGTCCGAGCAGGTCGATTGCCTGCCTGACTGTACCGATCTTGCTGCTCAAACTGTAAATCGGTGAATTTACGGTCTTGAGCAGCGCTGCTGACAATCCGACATCTTGTGAAACCAGTTCCTCGACTCTGGACAGGTTTGGCTCGGGTTTTTTTGCTTCCGCAGCGAGTAAAAGCAGAATGGACGGGCAGGGCGGAATGCCGATGCCGAGTGCGATACGTTCCAGCTCCCGGTCAATCAATTCGGCGTTTTCCATGTTTCATCCATCCTGGCAAAGTGTGCAAGAAAATCAACCGATCAAGGTCCGTCAAAGCGCCTGATACAACAGTCGTTAAAAGCATCTCTGTCGACGCTGTATCGAAGATCAGCCACATGAAACAGGCCCGATGATAACCCGGCCGAGTATTTTTTGGACTGCGCCCCATCTTCCTGAAACTTCGATGCCAACGAGGTCGCCCCTTCTATAAAGATTCCTGTTATGGCTGTGGAGGCTGCTCATCCGGGTAAACTTCCCAAAGCGTGGACCAGCCGTTCGCCTGCGTGCATCGTCGTTTCCTTGTGTGTATCGATGGTAATGCGCAGCTCACCTGACGAGGGCATTTCATCGAGGGCCTCGCCAATTTCCAGTTGGCGTTCGAGCACGGCCAGGTCGGCTTCCGAGACATCTTTCTGCGCGACATGCCGCTGCGCCACGCGTCGACGTAGTTCCGTCGTGTCGGCAGTGCAACTGACGATCAACAGCGGTACCTCGAGTGTTTCGGCCAGGGTGCGGAAGGTTGCACGTTCCTCCGCACGCAGAAAACAGGCATCGACCAGCACCGGACGACCTGACTGCAAAATCTGCCGTGCCAGGCGCGCCAGTTCCTCATAGGTTGCTCGCGTGGCCTCTGCTGAGTACAAGCCTGCCGCGACTCTCGCATGGCTGCGTGCCATCGGTGCCAGGCCATGCAGGCGTTTACGTTCGACATCGGAACGAATGCGAATGGCATCGATACGCTCACATAGTGCTGCCGCAAGTACGCTCTTGCCCGATCCGGAAACCCCGTGCATGAGGATCAGCGCACGTCGCCGAGGCTCGGCAAAGCGGCGTGCCAGTGCAATGTGCGCCGCATAGTCGGACAGCGCCGCCTGGCGTTCTGTTGCACAGGTGCCGAATTGGCTGGCACGAATGCGTGCGATCTTGGCACGCACCATGGCGCGATACACCAGATAGAAATCGAGCAATGCCAAACCACCGAAACCGAGGTTGCCGCTTTGCTCAAGCCAGCCGTTGAGAAACCGGTTGGCCTGATTTGCAAAGCCGTACGCATGCAGATCCATGATGAGAAAGGCTGCTTCGCTGATGACATCGATCCAGCGCAGGTTGGCGGCAAACTCGATGCCATCGAAGGGCACGGCGCGAGGCGTGGTGTCTGGTGTGTCGGCAAGCCAGACTACATTGCCGAGATGCAGGTCACCGTGACACTCGCGCACACAGCCTGCGGTACGACGCGCGGCAAAGAAGCCTGCTTCCAAGCATCTGGCGTATTCACGCAGGCTCCATTGCTCAATGCCGTTGAGTTCCGCGTGCTCGGCTGGCGTGTCGAGCAAGGGCCGCAACTGCTCGAAGTTCTGCCGCAGCGGTGCTTCGATAGACTCTGCCGTGCCGTAAGGCGTGTCCGTGCCAGCAGGTGAGATGTCGTGGTGGAAGGCGGCAATGACTTCGGCCAGCGAATCGATGTGCTCATCATACAATCTGCCGCTTTGTGCGAGCCGGTCGAACAGCATTTCCTGCGGGAAACGACGCATCCTGACGGCATGTTCGATCGGGGCTTCGTCTTCCATTGCAATGAAACGCGGCGCTGTGCTGCTGCCGTAGATTGACACGACATCCAGATACAGATGCGGCGCCAGTCGGCGATTAAGGCGCAGTTCCTCCGCGCAGAAAAACTTGCGCGCTGCCAGCGTGCTGTAGTCGAGGAAGCCCAGATCAAGGGGCTTCTTGAACTTGTAGGCGAAATCACCGGCCAGCAGGACATGGGAAATGTGTGTCTCCAGTACCTCGACCACAGCAGTAACCGGATGCTGATAGATCGCCGGTTCACGCAGGGACTGGATCAGTTCGTTTTGTTCTATTTGTTCGGTTGCGGAATTTGCCATGGCAACGCCCTTCCGAATTAGTACATAGGCTGCTGATGTCGAACCCCGCATCGTCATTGAAATTCAGGGCACTCACATAGGCGTTGAGCTATTTACCCTTTACCACATGACCGGAGGCAGGTTCACTTGTTGGCGAAAATGGCCTGCGCAGCAGCGATGGTGGCATCGATATCGGCGTAGGAGTGGGCCGCCGAGACAAAGCCGGCTTCGAACGCCGAGGGTGCCAGATAATGACCGGCGTCGAGCATGGCGTGGAAAAACCGGTTGAATGCATTCTTGTCGCAAGTCATAACTTCAGCATAATTGCCGGGTGGGCTGGCGCGGAAATAGAGGCCGAACATGCCGCCTACCGACTGCGCCGAAAAGCAGACGTCGTGCGCCTTGGCGGCAGCGACCAGACCATCGCAAAGATGCTGTGTTTTTATCGTCAGGCGGCCGTAAAAATCCGGATCGAGATTCAGCATCACCAGTGTCGCCAGTCCGGCCGCCACTGACAATGGATTGCCCGACAGCGTGCCGGCCTGATACACCGGACCGAGCGGAGCAATCTTTTGCATGATGTCGCGGCGCCCACCGAAGGCACCGAGCGGCATGCCGCCGCCGATGACCTTGCCGAAGGTAGATAGATCCGGTGTGATGCCGAACAACCCCTGGGCGCTGCCAAGTCCGACGCGAAAGCCGGTCATCACCTCATCAAAGATCAGTACGGCACCATACTGCGTGCACTGTTCGCGCATGACCTTGAGAAATTCCGGCGTTGGGCGGATCAGGTTCATGTTGCCGGCGACCGGCTCGACGATCACGCAGGCAATTCTGTCGCCATGTTTGGCGAAGGCGTCGACCAGTTGTTGTGGATTGTTGTAGTCAAGCACCATGGTGTGCTGTGCCAAATCAGCAGGTACACCGGCGGAAGACGGATTGCCGAAGGTCAGCATGCCGCTGCCGGCTTTCACCAGCAGGCTATCCGAATGGCCGTGGTAGCAGCCTTCGAACTTGATCAGCACATCGCGGCCAGTAAAGCCGCGCGCCAGACGGATTGCGCTCATGGTCGCCTCGGTCCCGGACGACACCAGGCGCACCATGTCGAGGCTCGGCACGAGTTCGACGAGCAGTTCAGCGAGTTCAACCTCACCTTCGGTCGGCGCACCGAACGACAGGCCTTTTTCCGCAGCTTCCTGTACGGCACTCACTACATGCGGATGTGCATGGCCGAGAATCAGTGGTCCCCATGAGCCGACGTAATCAAGATAGCGCCGACCGTCGGCATCCCAGACAGACGAACCCTCGCCACGCACGAAAAAACACGGTGTGCCGCCGACCGAGCCGAATGCACGCACCGGCGAATTGACGCCGCCGGGAATGGTTTTTTGCGCACGGCTAAAAAGTGTTTCGTTGCGATTCATGATGTCCTTGAAATAAATGTATGGGCGATGCAGCTATTTTGTGCAGTCAGGCAAAAAGCCGGGCATATGCCCGTGCGCGACCGGAGATGTCCATGGTGTCGAACAGATCGGTGACCACCGCC
>DAOLZE010000001.1:46485-58618 GCA_035426125.1 Rhodocyclaceae bacterium | reverse complement strand
CGTCGACTGCTTCGGCAACCAAGCCGCCAATTCGCAAATCAGCCAAGTATCTGGCGGGTATGCTGGTTTTGCTCAGCCCGCTGCTGGGCCTTGCCCTGGAAATCGGTACGCCGACATCTGTTCCTGTTCTCAGCCAGCCTTTGCGGCTGGAAATTCCTCTCGGCATTATTCCTGCTGGTGCAACAGCACCGCAGAGCGATTGCGTACGCCTGACCCCGCGTTCCGATGACAGCGAAAATAATTTTTTCCCCGGTGATATGCGCGCCGTCATCGAAGCCAGGCAGGGCGGTGCGGCCACATTGGTAATTACTTCAGCGAAGGCGATTTCCAATCCTGTTGTAGGCTTTCGTGTGCGCATAGGTTGCGAGGCAGGCGTATCCCGCGACTTCATACTTTTGGCCTCGCCACGCGAAATTGTCGCACCGGTGAAGCCACAACCAATACAACAAGTCGCACAATCAGCACCATCAACGCAATCAGCACAACCATCCGTAACGTCCGGGACAACGCAAGCAACATCCTCTATCGCCGAGACGGCACAAAGCCCCGCGGGGCAAGGCAATGAAATGGTGGTGTCCCGAAATACCACCCTGAATAAACTGGCGCGGGCACGCTATCCTTCCAGTCTCGAAACGCGTGACGAATACCGGCGCTTGATGGCGCTGGCCAATCCTAATCTGTTTGCCGGCGCCGATCAGGTTGGTTCGGTACCCATTCCCGCAGGAACTGTACTGAAGATCCCGTCGGGGTTACCAAAGACCGAGGCAAAAGTCAGAAAAGAGGCGCGGGCTAAAGCGGTGGCAGAATTGCCACAAGCTGTCGGGAGCGCCAAGGCTGAGGCAGCGGGCAAGGCGACGGAGGCACAACTGCCCCGCACTTCCATGCCTGCCGAGACCGTGCTTAAGTCCCCGGGCAAAAAATCCGATCGGCTGGTTATCGGCGGTGGTCACAAGGAAGGTCGGGCTTCCGCCCTTTCGCAGCAGGAACTCGCGCAGTCGCTTGGTCATCTTGAACAAATGATGAGCGAGAAGAGTCGCAGCGATGTCGAAATGTCCGAAACCCTGAAGTCCTTGGCAAACAGTTTCGGCGAGGTCAAGAACTACTTGCAGGGTGTCGATGAACGTGTGAAACGTGCCGAAGTTGAGCAGGTGCGGGCGCAGGCAGAGCTGCAACAATTACGCCTCCGTCTGCGCAAATCCTTCGGTCTTATTGAATTGCTGGCAGCCGTGATCGGCGGTGGGGCCGTTGGCGCAGCACTGATGATCGCTTTCCAGCGGTTGTCGATGCGTCGTCGACCAGTTGCGTGGGATGAGCCAAAGTCTTTTGACACGCCCTCTGCCACAGGCGGTGTGGTAGAGGGCGATCAGTCAGTCACTTCGGGAGCACCGCCGAAGAGCGTGGCGCCAGTACCGCAGAAAGAAACGCAGGCAGCACCCGCGAATATTCGGGGCACTCGCCTGGAGCCCACAGTAAAAAATACCGTTGAACGTACGGCCGGGCCCGCATCCAAAGCAGGGCCTGTATCCAAAACAGGTCCCGCATCCAAAGTAGCGCCGGCCGCCATTCCGTCCGCGATCAAAAACGCACCAGTTGGAGAGGTTGCTGGCGCGAAACCGAATCCGCCAAAGAGCGTTGAGACGGCGCAGGCAAAGGCAGTCGATTTTCCTATGGAATTTTCGAGGCCTGATGCAAAAGTCGAGACCAAGCTACCGAAGGCTACCGCGCAGCAAAGCGCCCCGGTGCAAACTGCCAAAGGACTGGTGCCAACCGCACCTCTCGCACCGCTGGCACCGCTCTCCAGCGATCTTCGTCTGGAACTCCCCGCTTCTGCGACGACTGAAGTCGACCTGGAGCTCTCGTTGGAAGGTAGCCAGACTCCACTTACCGCAGCGGAGGCGGGGCCCAGCTCAGTCGATCCGGTTCTCGAACTTGCCGACGTCATGACCTCTCTGGGTCTCGCCAAGGAAGCGGCTTCGGCAGTCGTCGACCATATCCGCCAGAATAAGCATCAGGACCCGCTACACTGGTTCAAGGTGCTGGAAATCTACCGCAAAACCGGGCATCGCGAAGGGTTTGATGAGGCGGTGCAGGAACTGCGGCAGAAGCTGAACGTCAGCATCAACGATTGGGATGCCGATACATCCTCGGCCGAAAACACTACCCTGGAAAACTATCCGCATCTCATCAGAGAATTGGTGAGTTTGTGGGGCAAACCCGAGGGCGATGCGTTCCTTACTGATCTGCTGGAAGACAACCGTGGCGGCAAGCGCGTTGGTTTTCCCCAGGCGGTTGCGGAGGAAATCGTGCTGCTCAGAGCGATCCTGCGGAATGTGCCGCAGATCGACTTTCCGCCGATCAATGTGCCTGCCGCCGGTGAAGATAATAAGCAGGACTCCTCTGAAAGCAAGGCCTGGCGTGAGATGCGGCTGATTCCATAAGATACGCTACGCCGGTACTGGCCCAATCTTTTTGTATCAATCGGATTTTAGAGTAGTCGGATTGATGATGGACAGGGCGCTGCGCGAGGGAAATGCCGAATAATTCGCGTAATTTTCCAGCAACGTCTGGTGAATACCAATTTGTATTTCTGAAACCCCATCATTGCTTCAATCACACTAATGGTGATTGTGTGACAGGCCTCAGTCTTTGCTGTCCGCAGAGCCCGTCGGCATTTCAACTTTTTTTCCGGCAACAATCGCCATCGCCACGCGGGTGAGCATTGGTACCAGGGCTTCTGATTCGAGCAGATCGTGGCGTTCCTCGACAAGGGTGACGACCATGTTGCGCATGCCGCGCACGATCATGAAAGAGGCGAGATCACGGTCGGTTTCGACGATTTCGTCGCGGTGATCGGAGAGCACTCGCTGCATTGCAGAGATTAGCGCCTCGGTGTCCTGCGGCGTATTGCTGATCTTGTCGCGCAGATACAGGCCGAAGTTCAGGTGCCGTGCATGGCGGCGATGAAAGTCGTGACCGAGTTCAAGCATTCTGCGTTCGACGTCAAGAGAGCGCTCATAAAGACCGCTCATCAGTTCCTCCAGCGTATGGCGATACAGGTTCGCCAGATGGTGCGCTGTCTTGCTGACTTCTTCATCCATGATCATGTAAGCAAGTTGCATCAGGATGGCGTCGCGGTCGGGGAAATACTGGTACAGCGTACCGATGGCCACTCCCGCGCGCCCGGCGACCTGCCGTGTGGTGACGGCATCGACGCCTTGCTTGAGCAACAGTTCGTGTGCAGCACCGATGATGGCTTTGACGGTGAATTCGGCGCGCTTCTGTACGGGTTGCCGTCGCGTTGCCGGTGGTGTGCTGACCGGCATGGCGCGATGCGGGCCCCGGCGCGCGGTGCGTGCTTTGGCGGAAGGCAGGGTAGCTGGTGGAGGCATGACAGGATTATCCGCGAAATTTACACCATTGCAAAAATTTATTCAGTTTTGTTTTTGCGTAGAAGCCTTTGTAGTCATGGTAATTGATCAGGCAAATAATCAATGTTCAGGTTTTGCCTGATATTCCTGATTCGAAAATCGATTGCTTTAGTATGCCCGGCTTGCACTTGACGGCGCGCTGTTCCGGCTGGTTCTGGCAGGTAGAAAAATATTTAATACAGCCGCGCAAGTCTAATCACCAACTGACTGTTTTCTTTTTCAATGCAATGGGAGTTTCAGATGACTGACGCCTATATTTTCGATCACGTGCGGACCCCGCGCGGCAAAGGCAAGCCCGACGGCAAGCTGCACGAGATCACCCCGATCAATCTTGCCAGCCAAACGCTCGGCGCTCTGCGCGAGCGCAATAAGCTCGACACCAGCCTGATCGAGGACGTGATCCTCGGTTGCGTCACACCGATCGGCGAGCAGGGTGGCAACGTTGGCCGCATCGCTGCACTGAATGCCGACTACGCGCAGACCGTGCCGGGTATCCAGATCAACCGTTATTGTGGTTCCGGCCTGGAGGCCGTGAATCTGGCTGCCGCCAAGGTCGGCTCGGGTCAGATCGATCTGGCCATCGGCGGTGGCGTCGAGTGCATGTCGCGTGTCGGTTTGGGTTCAGATGGCGGCGCCTGGGCGCTCGATCCGGCTGTGGCCTTCAAGACCTACTTCGTGATGCAGGGTATTGCTGCCGATTTGATGGCCTCCAAGCATGGTCACTCGCGCCAGGACGTCGACGCCTACGCTGTCGAAAGTCAGAAGCGCGCCGCCAAGGCCTGGGAAGAAGGCCGTTTTGCACGCTCGGTGATTCCGGTACGCGACATCATCGGTGAAGTGCTGCTCGATCGCGATGAAACCATCCGCGGCAACACCACGCTCGAATCGCTCGGCGCACTCGCCCCGGCTTTTTCGATGCTCGGTGGCATGTACGGTTTCGACAATGTGGCGATCCAGAAATATCCGGAAGTCGAGAAGATCAACCATGTGCACCATGCCGGCAACAGCTCCGGCATTGTCGATGGCGCTTCGGCGGTGTTGGTTGGCAGCAAGACTGGCGGTGAAAGCATTGGTCTCAAGCCGCGTGCACGCATCGTCGCCACGGCAACGATCGGCTCCGAGCCGACCATCATGCTCGATGGCCCGGTGGCTTCTGCACAGCGCGCACTGAAGAAAGCCGGCCTGAAGGCTTCCGACATCGACTTGTGGGAACTCAATGAAGCGTTCTCATCGGTCGTATTGCTCTTTATGTCCGGTCTGAATATTTCGCACGACAAGATCAACGTGAATGGTGGTGCAATTGCCATGGGCCATCCGCTCGGAGCAACCGGCGGCATGCTGATTGGCACGCTGCTCGACGAAATGGAACGCCGCAACCTCAAGTACGGCCTGGTTTCGCTGTGCGAAGCTGCCGGCATGGCCAGCGCGACCATCATCGAACGCATCTAACGCTAAAGAATCCGAGGATAAGACAAGATGAATCAGATTTTCAATTTGACCGTCGATGCCGATGGCATCGCCACACTGCTGATCGACAAGCAGGACAGCACGATGAACACCATCGACCAGGTGTTTATCGACGAACTGCGCGAAAGCCTTGACCTGATTACCAATGACGCCGCGATCAAGGGCGTGATCCTGACTTCCGGCAAGGAAGCCTTCCTGGCAGGTGCCGACCTGAAGGGTATCGAAGAGCGTTCCGACAATGCGCCGAACGTCTCCAACAAAGAAACCTTCGACCAGATCTGGTCGCTGTCGAGTCTGTTCCGTCGCATGGAAACCTGCGGCAAGCCGTTCGTCTGCGCCATCAATGGCACGGCAGTGGGCGGCGGTACAGAAATCGCGCTGGCCACCCACTATCGCGTGGTTGCCGACGACAAGAAGATCAAGCTCGGCCTGCCCGAAGTGCAGATCGGCCTGCTGCCGGCGGGTGGTGGCACGCAGCGTCTGCCACGCCTGATCGGAATTCAGGAAGCTTTGCCGCTGCTGTTGCAGGGTTCTTCGCTGAGCCCCGAGAAGGCGCTCAAGGCCGGCTTTATTAACGAAATTGTGCCGGCCAATCAAGTCATGGCCGCTGCCAAGAAGTGGCTGATGGAAACGCCGAACGCCGTGCAGCCGTGGGACAAGAAGGGCTTCCAGGTGCCGGGTGGTGCTGGTCCCTCGTCACAGAACGTCGCACAGATGTTCGTGATCAGCAACGCCATGCTGCAAGCCGGCACCTTCCACAACATGCCAGCCCCGGCGGCGATCGCTTCGGCCGTGTATGAAGGCACGCAACTACCGATGGATACTGCGCTGCGCCTCGAAGCCAAATACATGGTTGGTCTGATGAAGGGTCCGGTTTCGCGCGGCATGATCCGCACCTTGTTCATCAACATGGGCAAAGCTGGAAAATTGATGCACCGTCCCGAAGGCGTGCCGAAGACCGAGTTCAAGAAGATTGGCGTGATCGGTGCCGGCCTGATGGGCGCGGGCATCGCTCTCGTCTGCGCCAAGGCGGGTGTGGATGTCGTGCTGGTTGACCTGAAGCAGGAATCCGCCGACAAGGGTAAGGATTACACCGTCAAGAGGCTCAAGCGTGACCTTGAAAAGGGCCGCACTACGCAGGAGAAGATCGACGCGATCCTCGCACGCATTCACCCGACCACCGACTACAGCGCGCTGAAGGATGCGCAACTGGTCGTTGAAGCCGTGTTCGAAGATCGCGGTATCAAGGCCAAAGTCACGCAGCAGCTCGAAGCCGTGTTGCCGAAGGATGCCGTGATTGCCACCAACACCTCGGCGCTGCCGATCACCGAACTGGCGAACGCCGCCGAGCGTCCCGAGAATTTCATCGGGATGCATTTGTTCTCGCCGGTTGAGCGCATGCCGCTGATCGAAATTATCCGTGGCAAAAAGACCAACGATGCGGCCTTGGCGCGTGCGCTGGATCTGTGTCAGCTGATGGGCAAGACTCCGATCGTCGTGAATGACGGCCCGGGTTTCTTCACCACGCGTTTCATCGGTGCGTACATCAACGAAACCATGGCCATGCTGACGCAAGGGGTGAGCCCGGCGCTGATCGAAAACGCCGCCAAAGTGGTTGGCCTGCCGGTCGGCCCGCTGGCGGTTTCTGACGAAATCGGTCTGGACACGGCGTACCATGCGGCGCACCAGCAGAAGAAAGATCTCGGCGAGAACTTCAAGCCGGGCGCGGCTTTCGCGGTCATCAACGAGATGTACGAGAAACAGGAACGTCACGGCAAGAAGAACGGCAAGGGCTTCTTCGATTATGACGAAGAGGGCAACAAGTCACTGTGGCCCGGCCTCGGCAAAATCTGGCCGCAAAAGCCGCAATCCGAGCAGCTGACAGCCAAGGAGGTTCAGACGCGCATGTTGTATCCGCAGCTCGTCGATGCGGTCAAGTGCATCGAAGAAGGCGTGTTGTTCGATCCAGTGGATGGCGACCTCGGTGCCATTCTCGGTGTTGGTTTCCCACCCTACACCGGTGGCCCGTTCTGCATGATGGATGCAATCGGCATTGCCAATGTGGTGACTGAACTGGATCGTCTGACAACCGCCTACGGCGAGCAGTTCAAGGCTCCGCAGCTATTGCGCGATATGGCCAAGAAGGGCCAGACGTTCTACGGCAAGACGCGCATCACGTTACCCGGCAAAAAATAATGTCAGCAGCGGGGCAGCACGCAGCCGACGACGACGACGAGTATGACTACATCGTCGTCGGTGCCGGCTCAGCCGGTTGTGTGCTGGCTGCGCGCCTTAGCGAAGATGCCGGCGTGCGCGTGTTGCTTCTGGAGGCGGGTCGCGCCGATCGGAATTTGCTGGTCGACATGCCGGCAGGATGGGGCAAGCTCATCAGTGATGAGCGCTTCAGTTGGCTCTATCAGAGCAATGCAGAAACACAGATCGGTCAACGATGCATGGCCATGCCGCGCGGCCGGCTGCTTGGTGGCTGCTCGTCGATCAATGGCATGGTCTATATTCGCGGTCAGCAGGAAGATTATGACGGATGGGCGGCTGGTGGTGCGCCCGGCTGGAGCTGGCGCGAAGTGTTGCCGTATTTTATTCGCGCTGAAAAAAATGTTCGTATCCGAAACCCGCTGCATGGCAATGACGGGCCGTTGCACGTCGGCGATCAGATCGAGCACAATCCTGCCAGCGCTGCGATGATCGCGGCTTGCGCAGCAGCGGGTATTCCGCACAACGACGATTTCAATGGTGCCCGGCAGGAGGGTGCCGGCCTGTTTCAGGTCAACATACGCAACGGCAAGCGCATGTCGGCGGCGCGCGCCTATTTGCGTCCGGCCAAGCAACGCGCCAATCTCACCGTGCGGACACAGTCCGCTCTGACGCGCATCCTGATCGAAGACCGCGTCGCCATTGGCGTTGAATATCGTGTGGGTGACAGCCTCGGCGGACAGCTCCGGCGCAGCAAGGCGCGTCGCGAAGTGCTGCTCGCCGCTGGCGCCTTCAATTCGCCGCAACTCCTCATGCTTTCGGGCATCGGCCCGGCCGCACATTTGCAGCAGCATGGCATCGCCGTCGCCGTCGATAGTCCTGCGGTCGGCACAAATCTTCAGGATCACCTCTGCGTCCCGATGGGCTGGCGCCTCAAGCCCGGTGCGGCGAGCTACAACGCGCAACTGCGTGGCCCCGGCCTGGCCGGTAGCGTGCTGCGCTATCTGTTACAGAAGCGCGGGCCGATGACCATGCCGGCAGCCGACATCGGGGTCTTCTGCAAGAGCGATCCCGCGCTGGATCGACCGGATATCCAGTTTCATGCTCTGCCGGTCACCGGCGATACCAAGGCAGTGAAGATGCAGCCAGAAAAATTGCCGGGCTTTACCATGGCGCCGTGTCAGCTGCGTCCGGAGTCGCGCGGTAGCGTTACGCTGAATTCTGTCGATCCGTTCGCTGCGCCGGCGATTGCACCGAATTATCTGAGCGCCGCAAAGGATCGTCAGGTGCTGCTTGCCGGCATGCGCTGGGCACGCCGCATCGCCGCCCAGCCACCTTTTGCCGCACTCGTTGAATACGAGGATCTGCCGGGTCGCGCGGCAACGAGCGACGAGGAATTGCTGGCGTTTGTCGCATGCAGTGCTTCGACGGTGCATCACCCGGTCGGCACCTGCCGTATGGGTAGCGACGCGAACGCCGTGGTCGATGCCGAGTTGCGCGTGCGAGGCATTGAACGTCTGCGCGTGATCGATGCCTCGGTGATGCCGACGATCACTTCTGGCAACACGCATGCGCCAACGGTGATGATTGCCGAGCGGGCGGCAGATTTGATTCTTGGCCGTCGCCTGCTGGCCTGAGTTTAAATAGGTCAATGATGATGGCATTAATTTATTTTTGATGGAAAGGTTTTGATATGGAAGTCGTGATTCCCGTGATGTCCGTGACCGAAGCGGTTTCCAGCCGCATGTCGAAGCGCGCTTTTCTCGACAAGCCGGTTTCCGGCGATCTGGTGCGTCGCATTCTTTCCGCCGCCGCGCGCAGTCCTTCGGGCGGCAATCTGCAACCCTGGCAGGTGCATGCGCTGGGTGGCGAGGAGCTGGCGCGCCTGAAGGCGCAGATTGCCGAGCGCATGAAAACGAATCCGTTTGCCGATGGCCCGGAATACCATATCTATCCGGAAAATCTCGGCGAGCCCTATCGTTCGCGGCGCAAGAAATGCGGCGAAGACATGTATGCGACGATGGGCCTTGCACGCGGCGATGACGAGAAGCGCATGGGCTTCATTGCCGGTAATTTCGATTTCTGGAATGCGCCGGTCGGCCTGTTCTTCTGCATCGACCGCCGGCTGCTGCCGACACAGTGGGTCGATCTCGGTATGTACATGCAAACGGTCATGCTACTGGCGCGCGAGGCCGGCCTGCACACCTGCGCACAGGAAGCCTGGACGGTTTGGCATAAAGCCATCAATGAATTCCTCGGTCTGCCGCCGACCATGCTGATGTTCTGCGGCATGGCAATGGGACATGCCGATGAGAATCATCCGGTCAATCGTCTGCACACTGAACGTGCCGAGCTCGATGAGTTCGCCACGTTCAGAGGGTTGTAATGTAAGCAGCGGCTGGCGCATTCGACCACCAGTAATGATATTTAAATAAAAGGAGATTGACAGCATGGCTATTTTTGAAAGAGTTGTCACCGAGCCGGGCGCTCGTCGTCGTCTGAGATTGAAAAGCCCGGTAACGCTCGAAGTGATCGGTGAGATCGAATGCGCCAGCCGCGAGGATGTCGCTGCCGCCATCGCCAAGGCACGTGCCGCACAGGCATCCTGGGCAAAACTGCCACCTGCCGAGCGCGCCAGATTTGTGTTACGTGCCCGCGATCTGGTACTCAAGCGCCAGGATGACATCTGCGCCACGGTGATTCGCGAAACCGGCAAAGTGCCGAACGATGCGATGAGTATGGAGATCTTCGCCTCGGCGGATGTCATGTCCTTTTATGCGAGGAATGCCGGAAAGTTCCTTGCACCCGAGAAACGTTCCGTACATGGCCTGATGGGCATCATCAAGACGCTGCGCATCAGCTACAAACCGCTTGGCGTGGTCGGCATCATCACGCCGTGGAACGGTCCATTCATTCTCAGCATGAACCCGGCGACGCAGGCCCTGCTGGCCGGCAATGCCGTGATTCTCAAGGGCTCCGAAGTCACGCCGGAATCCGCCAAACTGGTCGAGACTATCTACCAGGAAGCCGGTCTGCCGGACGGCTTGATGCAGGTGATCTATGGCGATGGCCAGACCGGCGCCGACCTGATCGAGGGCGGCCTGCAGAAGGTGTCCTTTACCGGTAGTGTGGCGACTGGTCGCAAAGTCGGTGAGGCCTGCGGTCGGAATCTGATTCCATGTTCGCTGGAACTCGGCGGCACCGATGCCATGATTGTTTGCAGCGATGCAAATTTCGAGATGGCGGCCGACGCTGCACTGTACGGCTCCTGCCTGAACACCGGCCATTACTGCTGCGGCACGCAGCGCGTGTATGTGGTCGAGTCGCTCTATGAAAAGTTCGTCAATCGCGTCGCCGAGAAGGCCAAGGCGCTGCGCCAGGGTCCGCAGCACGGCCAGGACGAAGACCTCGGTGCGGTATTCTGGGATCGTCAGATGGACATCATCGAAGAGCATGTCGCCGACGCTCTCAAAAAAGGCGCACGCCTGCTCGCTGGCGGTCGACGCAATCCGGACCTGAAGGGCCTTTACTACGAGGCAACTGTACTTGCTGACTGCAACCACGACATGCTGGTGATGACCGAGGAAACCTTCGGCCCCGTCGTTTGTCTTCAGAAAGTGCGCGACGAAGTAGATGCCATTCGCATGGCCAACGATTCACCCTATGGCCTTAATGGCACGGTGTTTTCGACAGATCGCGAAAAAGCCTTCCAGATCGCCCTGCAAATGGATACCGGTTCGGTGTGCGTCAATGATATCGCCGTCACCTACGGTGTGCCTGAAGCCCCCTTCGGCGGGGTCAAGGCCAGCGGCGTCGGCCAGGTCAATGGTTTGAGTGGGCTGCGCAATTACAGCCACGCCTTCCCGGTGATTCTCAATCGCTTCAATATGAAGAAATTGCCGGCCTCCTACCCGTACTCGGCGAAGGCCATCAGAGACATGAAGAAGCTGATGAAGTTCCTTTGGAAGCCGGGCAAGTAAGCCGGATTAAAGCTTTAACCGGAAGGGGGCGTGCGCCTTCCTTCTTTCATCAAGGGAGCGCCCATGCACACCAAAGTCTGCGAAATGCTCGGCATTGACGTACCGATCTTTGCTTTTACACACTGCCGCGATGTCGTGGTGGAAGTTTCGAAGGCCGGTGGCATCGGTGTGCTCGGCCTGGTCGGCTTTCCACCCGAGCGCATCAAGGAAGAGCTTGACTGGATTGATGCCCATATCGGCGACAAGCCGTATGGCATTGATATTGTCATTCCGCAAAAATACGAAGGTCTGGGCGAGATGGATCCGGATATTCTGGAACAGTCGTTGCGGGCGATGATTCCGCAGGGACATCACGACTTCGCCGCCAAGCTGCTCAAGGATCACGGCACGCCCGAGTGGCCCGACAAGAACGATGAAGTACGCATGTTTGGCTGGACCGAAGCCACGGCGCGGCCGATGCTGACCGAAGCACTCAAGCATCCCAAGGTCAGACTGGTTGCCAATGCACTCGGCACGCCGCCAAAGGAAGTCATCGACGAAATCCACGCCAGTGGACGTCTTGTCGCAGCCCTGTGTGGCAAGGTCAAGCAAGGCCTCAAGCACAAGGCTGCCGGTGTTGACATCGTCATCGCCCAGGGCGGTGAGGGCGGTGGCCACTCGGGCGAGATTGGCTCGATCGTACTCTGGCCGCAGATGGTCGATGCGCTGGCGCCGACACCGGTGCTGGGTGCTGGCGGCGTTGGTAATGGTCGTCAGGTCGCCGCTGCACTGGCGCTGGGTTGCGCCGGTGTGTGGACCGGTTCGCTGTGGCTGACGGTCACCGAGGCCGATGCTGAACCGGCGCAGAAGGAAGACCTGCTGCGCGCGACTTCCGAAGACACGGTGCGCTCGCGTTCGTGGACCGGCAAACCTTGCCGCATGGTCAGAAACGACTGGACTGAAGCCTGGGAAGCGCCGGAAAATCCCAAGCCGCTCGGCCTGCCGATGCAAGGCCTGGTCAGTGCTGACGCGATCCGTCGCACCCATCGCTATGCGGGGGTGGCCGAT
>DAOLZE010000001.1:0-46475 GCA_035426125.1 Rhodocyclaceae bacterium | reverse complement strand
CGTTGCTGACACACGCAAGGTACTGTTCAATCCCTGCGGCCAGGTAATCGGTCAGATCAAGCAGATCGAAGCAAGCAAGGACGTGATGTTCCGCCTGCTCAACGAATATGTCGAAGCGGTCGAGCGACTTGATGCCTTGGGTAGCGATAGGCAATCAGGCTGAACGGATTCTTGAACGATTTATTTTGTCCGCAGAGTCACTGAATATGACCAAGCCCTTGAGCGGCATTCGTGTGCTGGATTTTTCCCAACTGCTGCCCGGCCCCCTCTGCACGCAGCATCTTGCCGACATGGGTGCCGAGGTATTGAAGATCGAGAATCGCACCACTGGTGATGCTGTGCGTTTTTCGCCGAACGGCGAACTGTCGATGCTGTTCCTGCTCTTGAATCGCAACAAGCGTTCACTCAGCGTCGACCTGCGCCAGGAGGCCGGTGTCGCACTGGTGCACAAACTGGTGAAGGATGCCGATATTGTCGTCGAAGGTTTTCGTCCCGGCGCGATGGCGCGGCTCGGCATGAGTTATGAGACGCTGCACGCGATTAATCCACGTCTCGTCTATTGCTCGATTACCGGCTATGGGCAGACCGGCCCGTATGTCGCCAAGGGCGGCCACGATATCAACTACCAGGGCTATGCAGGCATCCTCGATCAGAGCGGTGCGGCCGACGGGGTGCCGGCGCAGGGCAACTTCCAGATCGCCGATCTGGCCGGTGGCACGCTGTCGGCGGCGATGGGTATTCTTGCCGCACTGTTCGATGCGCAGCGTTCGGGCCATGGCCGTCATGTTGACGTATCAATGACTGATTGCGCGATGGCCCACAACATCATGCCGATGGCGGCGCTGCAAAGCTACGGTGAGGGCAGGCCACTGCCACGGGGCGATGACTACACCAGTGGCCGCTTACCCTGCTACGGCGTGTATGAAACCGCCGATGGCCGTTACCTGGCGCTTGGCGCGATCGAGCCGCACTTCTGGCAGAATTTCTGTGCGGCGATCGAACGCCCCGATCTGCTGCCGCGCGGCTTTGCGCTCGGTGAAGAGGCACCGGCGGCCAGGGCGGAAATCGCCGAGTTGATCAAGTCCCGCAACTTTTCCGAATGGAGCGCGCTGCTGGAAAATGTCGACGGCTGTACGACACCGGCGCTGCGCCTTGATGAGGCGATCGAACATCCGAATACGAAAGCGCGTGGCATGATTGTCGATTGCGAACATCCGGAAATGCAGCGTGGAAATTTTCGTCAGTACGCCTTCCCGATCAAAATGAGCGATTTCGACTTTGGCATCGAGCGCCGTCCCCCGCTGCTCGGCGAACATAACAACGAGGTACTTGCGGATCTCGGTTATGGCGCGGAGGAGATTGCCGAATTGCGGAAGAATGGAGTGGCTTGAAGTTGATCGCCACCAGGACACTGACACAGTAAGCAACATGTTTCGAAAGGATCGCCATGGCATTGTTTGACGACTGGCGCAGCAATTCGCCGTTCTACAATGAGAGCCACGAAAAGTGGGCGCAGACCGTGCGCCGCTTCGTCGACAAGGAAATCATGCCGCACGTCGAGGCTTGGGAGGCTGCCGGCGAAGTGCCGCGCGAACTGCATCTCAAGGCCGCCGAAGTCGGCATCCTGCAGCAAGGGTTTCCGGAGGAATACGGCGGCATATCGGAAGGTGTGGACATGTACCACGGCCTCGTCTGTACCGAGGAACTCGCCCGCACGGGTGCTAGTGGCCTGCAACCGGCGCTGATGATTCACAGCGTCGCGCTGGCGCCAGTCATCAAGCTCGGTACAGAAGAGATGAAGCAGCGCATCGCTCCCGATGTGCTGGCCGGCAGGAAGCTCATGTCGATCTGCATCACCGAACCTTCCGGCGGTTCGGATATTTCGGCGATCCAGACACGCGCTGAAAAGCGCGGCGACAAGTGGATATTGAACGGCTCGAAAATGTTCATCAGCGGTGGCATGCGTGCCGATTACTACACCGTCGTGGCGCGCACTGGCGGTCCCGGCCCGGACGGCCTGGCGCTGTTTCTCGTCGAGAAGGGACGGCCCGGATTTACCCAGACCAAACTGGAAAAAATGGGTTGGCACATGTCCGACACCGCAGCACTGTATTTCGACGACGTGGAAATTCCCTATGAAAATATCATCGGCCCGGAAGATAACGGATTCATGGCGGTGGTACACAACCTCAACGCCGAACGCATCGGCATGTCTGCCGGCATGCTGGCCTATGCACGTTGCGCCGTCGACGAGGCGCACGCCTGGGCGAAGCAGCGCGTGACTTTTGGCAAGCCACTGATCAAGAACCAGGTGATCCGCCACAAATTTGCCGAGATGGTGCGTCAGATCAGCGCCACGCAAGCGCTGGTCGACCAGATGGTGTGGGCCTATAACAATGACAAACTCGATTACGGCATCCTCGCGCTATGCAAGGTGCAGGCCTCGCGTACTCTCGATTTCTGCGCGCGCGAATGTGCGCAGATTCTTGGTGGCGCGAGTTTCATCAAGGGCGTCAAGATCGAGCGCATCTATCGCGATGTGCGCGCCCATGTGATCGGCGGCGGCTCGGAGGAAATCCTCCTTGACTTTGCCGCAAGGCAGCTGGGGTTTAGTTGAAAAAAGTAATCCACGGTTTTCCGGTTGACGAATCCACATAAATCCCATTCAAGCAATCGACGGGCTCTCTGCTCCAGAGTCAGCCATACCCCAATCCGTTTTTCTGAAAGCAACGAGATGAGCAAGATCAAAAAAGGCATTATTCACGCAGTCTTCCATACTTTTTACATCCTGATACTCGGCGAAACGGATGGTAATTTTGAGAAAAAAACAGGAAAAACCAAAACATTTACCGATTCTGAGCAGGTGCGATTCCGGGTCGGCCGGCTATTGGTCAACAGAGCCAACAAATTCCTGCTCTGGATCAGCGGAGGCCTGCTCGGCAACAGCTTTCTCGGTCTGCCGCTGATCCTGATCACCACCATCGGACGCAAGACCGGCAAGCCGCGAAAGCAACCGGTATTTTTCATGCGGGAAGGTGCGCGTTTCCTGTTGGTGGCTTCCAACAGCGGCGCTCCGACTGATCCGGTCTGGTTGCTGAATGTAAAGGAGAACCCGCAGGTTCTCGTAGATGAAAAGAGAAAACCTCAACGGCGCATGCGTGCAAAAATTTTGAGTGCAGAAGAAAAAGCCAATTATTGGCCGGCGTTGACCGCAATGTTTCCGATGTGGCAGGAAATCGAAGATCGCAGCCCCCGGAAATTTTCGGTGGTGATGCTGGAATCGGCTAACGATTTGACCCAACCATGATCCGGTGAAAGACGCGGGTTCCGCGCCACTGAAAACCCCAATCGGAGCAGCATGATTCCTGATTCCACTCCCGTCATCGTCGGCGTCGGCCAGTATGCACCGGGCGCCTTCGATCCAACCGTTCCCTGCGCGCCGGTCGATCTGGCCGCCGTTGTGGCGGAGTTGGCGCTGACCGATTCCGGGTGCGCCGAAACCTTGCGCGCCAGTATCGATGTGGTTGGTTTCATCCGCCTGTTTGCCGACATGGGTGGCTGGGCACCGTTGCCATTCGGCAAGTCGACCAAGCCGCCACGTTCGTTGTGTCATCGCCTCAATATCGATCCGCCGCATGCCGTGTATTCGAAAATCGGCGGCAATGCACCGCAAGCGGTACTCAACGAATACGCCGAAAAAATTGCGCGTGGTGAATGCCGTGCATTACTGTTGGTCGGTGGCGAGGCGCAGCGTACGAGCGATGAGGCCGAGCGGGAAGCCATTCGGCTCGACTGGAACGAGGACCCGCCGGGTTCCTGTGAAGTCCTCGGTGAGGACGAGGATCAGGTCGGCATGCTGATCAGCATGTATGAAATTATCCACGGCCTGGACCTGCCGGCCGGTTCCTATGCGCTGTTCGAGAATGCCCTGCGCGGGCAGCGCGGCGAATCGTCGACCGAACATATGGCGGTGATGGGTAAACTCTGCGCGCGGCTTTCGACGGTGGCGGCCAATAATCCGCTGGCGGCATTTCCGGCACGGCGCAGTGCCACTGAGATCGCCACCGTTACAGCAGAAAACCGCCGCATCAGCCATCCATTCACCAAGTGGATGGTTGCCAACAACCGCGTCGATCAGGCAGCGGCGGTGATCATGACCTCGGCCGGCCATGCACGGGCACTCGGTATCGATGCGTCGCAGTGGGTATTTTTGCGCGGCTGCGGTGACTGCAACGACAAGCTGCGTGCCCTCGATCACGTTAATTATTTTTCCGCACCGGCCATCGGGATTGCCGGACGGCGCGCGCTGTCGATGGCCGGTGTCGGCATCGACGAGATCGATTGCTTCGATCTTTACAGCTGCTTCCCCTGTGCCGTTGAACTCGCCCGCACCGAACTCGGCATTGCCGAAGACGATCCGCGCGATCTGACATTGACCGGCGGCCTGCCCTACTTTGGTGGCCCGTTGAATGCCTACAGCCTGCATGCGATTGCCGAAGCCGTGATGCGCTTGCGTCGCACCGATGAGCGCTATGCGCTGATCACTGCCAACGGTGGCCTGCTGTCGAAGCAGTCGGTGGGTATCTACTCGACCGTGCCGGATGTGGGCCCATGGCTGCGCGTCGACCCATCGATCGATCAGGCTGTACTCGACGCTATGCCGTCGCCGCACATCGAGGAGCGGCCGGCCGGACGCGGCTGCATCGAAACCTTCACAGTGATCTGCAAACGTGGTCAGCCGGTACGCGGCGTGATCGTTGGCCGCCTGCTCGCCAACAATGCGCGCTTCCTTGCGAATACGCCAGAGGATCGACCCGATATCCTCGCCTGGCTGATGGAAGGTGAGCCGCTGGGCGTCGCAGGCGAGGTGTGTTTCACCAATGACAGCAACAGCAACAGTTTTATGCCACAACCGTTCCTGGAACGGGCAAAATAACAGGTTCGACAGATCATCAATTCTGAGGGAACGCCACCATGAAGCTCGGTCTGCAATTCGGTTACTGGTACGCCAATCCTCCCGCGGACTACAATGTGAAGCTTGCTCAGGAGGCGGAAGCACTCGGCTTCGATTCGGTGTGGACGGCCGAGTCCTGGGGCAATGACGCATTCACTCCGCTCGCCTGGATCGGTGCGCACACCTCGAAGATCAAGCTCGGCACCGGTATCGCACAGCTTTCTGCACGCACACCAACGGCTTGTGCAATGGCGGCGCTGGCGCTCGATCACCTCTCTGGCGGTCGCATGATCCTCGGTCTCGGTGTGTCCGGCCCGCAGGTCGTTGAAGGCTGGTACGGCCAGCCCTTCGCCAAGCCGCTGGCGCGTACCCGCGAGTATGTCGACATCATTCGCCAGGTACTGCGCCGCGATGCGCCGGTGAGCAACAACGGCGAGCATTACCCGCTGCCCTACATGGGCTCCGGATCGACCGGCATGGGTAAACCATTGCGTTCGATCACCCATCCGCTACGCGCCGATCTGCCGATCTACCTCGGTGCAGAAGGGCCGAAGAACGTTACTCAGACGGTGGAGATCGCCGATGGCTGGCTGCCCGTGTATTACAGCCCGTTCCGCCAGGAAGTGTATGCCGATCAGTTGAAGAACATGAAGCCGGGCTTCGAGATCGCACCGCTGGTCCATGTCAATATCGATGACGATCTGGAGAGCGCGTTGATGCCGGTCAAGATGACGCTGGCGTTCTACATCGGCGGGATGGGTTCGAAGGAAAAGAATTTCCACAAGGATCTGATGTGTCGCATGGGCTTCGAGGCCGAAGCCAACAAAATTCAGGAGTTGTTCTTTGAAGGCAAGCGCGAGGAAGCCATGAGCGTGGTCCCCAGCCAGTTCGCTGACGAAATATCCCTGTGCGGTTCGAAGGCGCGCATCAAGGATCGCCTGCAAGCCTGGCAAGATTCGCCGGTGACCACATTGCTGCTGATGGGCAACGTCGATAGCGCAACGATACGCACCATGGCGGAGCTCGCGCTGTAACAGGAAAAATCAGAAAAACTCGGCAATACCCTTGCCACTTGAATCACCGCTCCGTCATTCCCGCGAAAGCGGAATGACGGAATAAAGCCGATAAAGTTGGCACCGTCGTTTATTGATTTTTGGAGGCAGTAATGAGCAGCAGAAAGAGAACCTACAACTTGTCCGATCTGTTCCAGATCGTCGTTGAGACTGTTCCCGACAAAGAGGCTCTGGTCTGTGGCGAGCGCCGCCTCACCTATCGCCAGATTGAAGATCGTGCGACGAAGCTGGCGCTGTGGCTGCTCTCGAAGGGCATCGCTGCCGGCGACACAGTCGGCATTCACGCCTTCAACTGTACCGAATATGTCGAAATCTGCATGGCCGCCTTCAAGCTCAAGGCGATTCCGGTCAACATCAATTTCCGCTATACCGTCGAGGAACTGCGTTACATCTACGACAACGCCGATCTCAAGGCGCTGGTCTACAGCGCCGATCTTGAACCGCTTGCCGAAGGTGCGTTGTCTGCTGCACCGGGCATCCGTGCCATGGCGCGCATCGACCACAGCGGTACGCACGATACTGCCGGCAGTCAGCCAGGAATCAAGGGTGCGGTCAATTATGAGGATGCGCTGGCTTCGGCAAGCGGCTCGCTCGACGACATCCTCCTCGCTGATGATGATCTGATGCTGCTCTACACCGGCGGCACGACCGGCATGCCGAAGGGCGTGATCTGGCCGCACAAGGCGATCTTCTACGCAGGCTTCGGCGGCGGTGGCAATTTTCATCCGGACGGTCCGATCAAGGCACCTGAAAATCTCGCCACGCATGTCCAGGAAAGTTTCTACATGAAGCTGCTGCCGACCGCACCGCTGATGCACGGCGCCGGTCTGTGGGCGACGCTGATCGGCCTGTATGCCGGCCATACCGTGTTTCTCAACGAGAATCCGGGCTTCGTCCCCGAACATATTCTCGACAAGATCGTCAAGGAAGAGATCAGCTGCATGATGATCGTCGGCGATGCCATGGGCATTCCACTGCTCGATACCCTGCGCGCCAATCCGGGTCGCTGGGACTTGTCCTGCCTGATGGCGATCTCCTCCGCGGGCGCGCTGTTTTCCGAACACGTCCAGCAGGGGTTAAAGGAATTTCTGCCGCCCTACATTCGTCTTATCAACAGCATGGGCTCTTCTGAGACTGGCCAGTCGGGTACCGGCACCAAGCCGATCAACGAAGGGCTGATCGCACTGACGCGCAACGATACTACCGATGTTGCCGTCGATGGCGTGCGTTTTGCCAAGCCCGGTGAGATGGGCATTCTGGTGCGTATGGGCCATCTGCCGCTCGGCTATTTCAAGGACAAAAAGAAAACCGACGAGACCTTCGTCACGATCGACGGTCACCGTTGTTCGATCAGCGGCGACAACGCGCGCCTCGAAGAGGATGGCACGATCACCGTCTTCGGCCGCAATTCCCAGTGCATCAACACTGGCGGCGAGAAAGTGTTCACCGAGGAGGTCGAGGAAGCTGTTCGATCCTATGACGGTGTTGTCGATGCCGTGGTGATCGGTGTTTCCGATGCGCGCTGGGGCCAGAAGGTGGTCGCCGTCGTCGCGCTGCGTCCCGGTGTGGCCGAGGATGCCGAAGCCATCCGCGCGCATGCGCGTCAGCACATTGCTGGCTACAAGGTGCCCAAGGATATCGTCTTCGTCTCCGAAGTCTTGCGCACGCCGGTCGGCAAGGCCGACTATCGCTGGGCAAAATCCGCCGCCGAAGAACAGCTTCAGGGCTGATCCGGCGTCATGTGTCCGGCATTTACGAAAAGCACGGGAGAATTTTCATGTCGTTCATCCTGATCGAAAAGCCGCGTCCCCACATCACCCAGATCACGCTTAACCGGCCGGAGCGCATGAACGCGATGGCCTTCGACGTGATGGTGCCGTTGCGCGAGGCGCTTGAGGAGGTGAGTTTTGACAACGACTGCCGCGCTGTCGTACTGACCGGCGCCGGCGATGGTTTCTGCTCGGGTGCCGACCTCGTCGATCCCGGCTTTCTGCCGATCTTCGAAGGCCTGACGATGCCGGGCATTTCGCGCCGTGCCATGAAAGTGCTCGACGATGTAATCCTCGCCGTGCGCGACATGCATCAGCCGGTGATCTGCGCCATCAACGGCCCGGCGATTGGCGGTGGTTTTTGCCTGAGCATGGCCTGCGACATCCGCATCGCTTCGCAAACCGCTTACTTCCGCGCGGCCGGTATCAACAACGGCCTGACCGCTGCCGAACTCGGCCTGAGCTTCATCCTGCCTCGCGCCATCGGCACCACGCGTGCTTTTGAAATTATGCTGTCGGGTCGCGATGTAGACGCCAGCGAGGCGGAACGCATCGGTCTGGTTTCGCGCGTCGTGCCGGGAGAACAACTGCTCGATGAATGTTTCCTGCTTGCCGAGCGCATCATTGGCTACAGCCAGCTTGGTGTCGAACTGACCAAGCAGATGCTGTGGGCCGGCCTCGATTCCAGCAGCCTGCATTCGCACATGAACCACGAAGGTCACGCCCAGTTGTTCATGCGCATGACGACGCAGAATTTCGAGGAATCGATCCGCGCGCGCAAGCAGAAGCGCAAGCCGGATTTTAAGGATTGATAGGGTAGTTGAGATCTGTGAGTTGAGGGTTGAGAGTGAAGAACGGAGCGCCGATTTACTCTCAACTCTTAACTACAGGCGCCAGGCTATCCTCCAGCATCTTCGCTACCGTCAATCCATTGACCAGTCCAAACACCAGTGCTGCCAGAGCAAAAATCGGCACCAGATAAAACACGCCGTCGTGCGGCACCAGCCAGAGGCGCGCGACGAGCAGCTGTCCGGCAATGTGGGCAAAGGCGGCGAGCAGGCTCTGGCTGACCGGGCCGAACCAGCGTGACGGCAGGTGCAGCACCGCACCGAGCATGGCAAGGCTTGTCAGCGAACCGGCCAGGCTGAGAAAGAAGCCCGGTGCGAGGAATTGCCCAAGCACCAGACTACCCGCCACCACGCGCAGCAGCGTGACCCACACAGCATCACGCCAGCCATGGCGCGCCAGCACGATCAGCGTGACGATGTTGGCCAGCCCCGGCTTGACGCCGGGCAGCGGACTCGGGATGGCTGCTTCGACCACCGACAAGGCAATCGCTGCCGCTGCATAGCGCGCGATACGATGATCATCGACGGTGGGTTGCAGATGGATGATGCGGGTCTTCATTTTGTTTCCGGGCGGGCGAGTCGCTCACTCTACAGCTTCTTTGTCATGGCACAAGAAAAGGCATGTTTCACCATGCTGGATTAACCAGTGTTGCGCCTTCCTGTATCGTCCGTTCGGACGACGAATGCTTCGACCATACCGCGTAAATTCAAGCACATCCAGTCGAACTAAAGGATTTATTCATCATGGAATTTGACTTCAGCGAAGAGCAGCGCGCAATCGCCGACATGGCGGCCAGCGTCTTCGCCGACTTTTGCAGCGACGATCAGGTGCGCACCTTCTGGGACAGTGGCAAGTCTTATGACAATGGCTTGTGGCAGCAACTGGCCGAAACCGGCCTGCTTGGCCTGATCGTTGCCGAGGCAGACGGCGGCAGCGGGATGGGTATGCTCGAACAGATGCTGACACTCGAACAGCAGGGTCGCCATGTTGCGCCGGTGCCTTTGTGGCGTCAGCAACTCGCCGCTGCTGTGCTGGCGCGTTTTGCCGCTGCACCGCTCAAGTCGGCCTGGCTGGAAAAACTGATTTCCGGCGCCAGCCTGGCGACGCTGTCACTCGACGGTCTAACCGCTTCGCGCGGGTTGGCGCTGTCGGCGAAGCCTTCTGCTTCAGGCTGGCTGCTCGACGGCCGTGTCGTTGCCGTGCCGCTGGCCTTGGAGGCGCAACTCGCCATTCTGGCGGCTGCGACCGATACCGGTCCGCGATTGTTCATCGTTGATCTGACGGCTCCCGGCATCGAAAAAATTCCCGGCGTGTTGACGCATGCCGAACCGGCTGCTGATCTTGTTTTCAAGGCCCTGCAAATTTCGGCCGACCAGGCCCTGCCGGCCGAAGCGCTGTCCTGGCTCGACCAGCGCGCGCTGGCCTGTATCGCCGCGCTGCAACTTGGCGTTTCTGCCGAGGATCTGCGCCGCACCGTCGAATACACCACTCAGCGCATCCAGTTCGATCGTCCCATCGCCAGCTTCCAGGGCATCGGCATGCGTTCGGCGGATTGCTACATCGATATCGAAGCGCTGCGCTCGACGCTCTGGCAATTGTGTTGGCGACTCGACAGCGGCCTTGAGGCAGAAGGCGCTGCGCGTGTGGCGAAATACTGGGCCAGCGAATGCGGCCATCGTGTGGCACACGCGTCATCCCATATGCATGGCGGCATGGGTTCGGATATCAGTTATCCGATTCACCGTTTTCTCTACTGGAGCCGTGCCCTCGAATTGACACTCGGCGGTGTCTCGGCCGATCTGCAAGTGCTTGGTGAGTGGCTGGCCAAACCGGAAACCGTCGGCGTCGAGCTTTAATCCATCGCTTACGCAATACGCAATATTCAGTGAAAGACAAGCCATGTTCGTAGATTTGACCCCGGAACAGAAAAAGCTGCGCAAGGAAATCCGCGCCTATTTCAATCAGCTCATGACCGATGCGTCGCGTGAACAACTCCGTCGCGAGGATGACAAGCGCCAGGCCGAGTACAAGCGCCTGTGCCGACAGATGGGCAAGGATGGCTGGCTGGCCGTCGGCTGGCCGAAGGAATACGGCGGCCGTGGCTATACGCCGATCGAGCAACTGATTTTCTTCGAAGAAGTCTTTCTTGCCGGTGCGACGCTGCCATTCGTTACCGTGAATACTGTCGGTCCGGCACTGCTGGCGCATGGCTCCGAAGAGCACAAGAAAAAATTCCTGCCCGGCATGGCGGCCGGCGAAATTCATTTCGCCATCGGCTATACGGAAGCGAATGCCGGCACCGATCTGGCGACGCTGAAGACCACGGCAGTTTTGGAAGGCGATCATTTCGTCGTCAATGGCAGCAAGCTATTTACCACGGATGCTGAATCAGCCGACTACATCTGGCTGGCTTGTCGCACCAATCCTGAGGAGAAGCGCCACAAGGGCATCTCGATCATCATCGTCGACACCAAGTTACCCGGCTACTCGCTGACGCCGATCCACACCGTCGGCCATCGTACCAACACCACTTATTTCGACAACATCAAGGTGCCGGCAAACATGCTGGTCGGCCAGCTCAATGGCGGCTGGAAACTGATCACCGCGCAGCTCAATCATGAGCGCGTCGGTCTCGGCGCCTTCGGCGTCAAGGCGACGGCCTGCTTCCGCGATGTGCTGATCTGGGCCAAGACCCCCGACGAAAATGGCCGCCGTGCCGTCGATGAACCGTGGGTGCGCACCGCGCTGGCAGAGTCCTACAGCCAGATCGAGGCGATGCGTCTGCTCAACTACCGGATCGCCGCAGACATCAGCGCCGGACGTATGGATATTGGTCTGGCCTCGGCATCGAAAGTGTACGGTTCGGAAACCATGGTCGCGGTATTCCGCCGCCTGCTCGAAGTCGTCGGTATGGGTGGACTGTATCGCCTCGGTAGCAAGGCCGCAGAATTGCGCGCACTGCTCGAAGAGGAATATCGCGCTGCAACCATCAACACCTTCGGCGGCGGCGTCAACGAACTGCAGCGTGAACTCATCGCGCAGTTTGGCTTGAAGATGCCGCGCTCGCGCTGATCGAGAGGGGTATCGTTCCCCCTGGGCTTGTCGCAGGACGTGCCCCAACCTTTCACTGGACCCCCGTTCGTGATTCGACAAGCTCACCACGAACGGGGGTAATCGCAGGCGGTCATCATGGATTACATTGTGATGGCTTGATCACGGAGGCAGTTAGATGACCGTCTCGCGCGAGGAAACTCAACGAAAACTGGATCTGCGCGCGGTCGCCAGCAACACCGTCAAGCCCGGCGACGCCACCACGATTGCCGACCGGCTTGAGGAGCAAGCCGGTAAATTTCCCGAGCGACCCTTCCTGATCTACGGCGATCAGGTTCTCAGCTATGCCGAAGTTAATGCCCGCGCCAATCAGGTTGCGCATGCTGTGCTGGGCCTTGGTCTGTCGCTCGGCGACTGCGTGGCGCTGGCCATGGAAAATCGGCCGGATTTTTTCATCAACTGGTTCGGCCTCAATAAGGCCGGGTTGGTCTGCGGCTTCGTCAATACCCACCTGACCGGACAGGCGCTGGCAAATGCGCTGGAAGCCACACAGGCCAAGGCGGTGATTGTCGGCGAAGAAGTTCTGAAGAATTTTGATGTGCCGGAAATACATGCGCGGTTGCCGAACTTGCCGCTCTGCCTTTGGGAGGATGTCGAGCATCCGGTCACTGCAAATTTGCGCACGCTGTGCCAGATCAATCTCAACGAATGGGCTGTTGCCAAGTCGCGTCTCAACCCGCATCGCCAACTGCGCGAAGGCTGGTTGGGCGAGAGCACTGCGCTGTTGATTTGCACCTCGGGCACCACCGGCCTGCCGAAGGCGGCGTGCACCAGCCACATGCGCTGGCTGAATGTCGGTAATGTCATGGCGGCCTCGATGGAGACGCGCCCGCAAGATATTTTCTATTGCCTGCTGCCGTTGTATCACGGCGCCGCTGCCATGTCGCTGGGCTCGACGGCACTTTGCGCCGGCAGTGCCATTGTCATTCGACGGAAATTCAGCGCGCGTGAATTCTGGCCTGACGTCCGACGCTACGGCATCACCGTCTGCCAGTATGTCGGCGAGATCTGCCGCTATCTGCTCAACCAGCCACAATCACCGGATGCGCTCGATGAAAAACATCACACGCTGCGTCAGATGGTTGGCGCGGGACTCGGCGCCGATATCTGGCAGCGTTTCGTCGAACGCTTCGGCATCCAGGATGTCTTTGAAGGCTGGGGCGCCACAGAATCCAACTGTAATCTGATCAACCTCGATAATCGCGTCGGCGCCTGCGGCTGCGTGCCCTATTGGGAGAAGACCAATCTGCGTCTGGTGCGTTACGATGTCGAGAGCGGTACACATCCACGCAGCGCTGACGGTTTCCTGATTGCGTGTCAGCCCGGCGAGACCGGTGAGGTGATCGGTTTCATCATCAATCATCCGGACATCGCTGGCGGCCGTTTCGAAGGCTATACCTCGGCCGAAGCGACGGAGCAGAAGATCTACCGTAATGTGTTCCAGAAGGGTGATGCCTGGTGGAGTTCCGGCGACCTGTTCCGCTTCGACGAGGACGGCTATTTCTTTTTCATCGACCGCATCGGCGATACTTTCCGCTGGCAGAGCGAGAACGTGTCGACCACCGAAGTTGCCGAGGCGTTGGGTGCTTGCACGGGGATCGAAAGTATCAATATCTATGGCGTGAAAGTGCCCGAACATGAAGGCCGCGCCGGTATGGCGGCTATCGTCATGCAGTCGGGGTGTCGCTTCGATCCACGCGACTTTCATGCGCTTGCCGAGAAAAATCTGCCGGACTACGCTGTGCCGCTGTTCGTCCGCATTGCGTCGGCTGCCGACATGACCAGTACCTTCAAACTGCGCAAGCATGGCCTGCAGTGCGCCGGCTATGCGCCGGAAAATTTTGTCGACCCACTGTTCGTCCGCGATGTGCAGAATGCGACCTACGTCCCCTGGAGCCTGGCGGCGCTGGCACAACTCGGCGTCAAGCCTTTCGCGCCAATGCCATGATTGATCATTGCCGTTTGCCCTGAGTCTGTTGAAGGGTAAACGGCATGCAGCAGGTACCGTTCATGATTCGATTGACTCACCACGAACGGGACTAATATAGGCAGTCAATATTTCGATCCTCGATCATTCAATGAACACACTGACTTTCCCATTTGCCGATGCGCCAAAAACCGATGGCGAACTGATTGACGTGGCACCTGGCATCAAGTGGCTGCGCATGCCATTGCCACTGGCGCTGAACCACATCAATCTTTATCTGATCCGCGACCATGATGGATGGATGATCGTTGATACCGGTTTGGCAACCGAGCGAACGTGCGAACTGTGGCAGAAGATCATCACGGAAAAACTTGCTGGCGAACGCATCACCGGCGTGATCTGCACCCATTTTCATTTCGACCATGCCGGCCTTGCCGGTTGGCTCACCGAATGGCTGCGCGTGCCGCTCTATATGAGCTATGGCGAGTACTACACGCTGCGTGTCGTGGCGGCAGAAAAAGGCGACGAGGTGCCGTGGGAACATCAGGAATTTTTCCGCCACGCCGGTTTTCCCGCAGAAGCGCTCGCCGAAGTGATGATCGTCGTGCGCATGGCTCACGGACTGATCACGCCACCGCCCGCTTCATTTCGCCGTCTGCGCCACGGCGAACGCCTGATGATCGGCGAGCGCGAATGGCACCTGCATGTTGGCGAAGGTCACGCACCGGAACACATGTTGCTCCACTGTCCGCAGGACAATCTGCTGATCGCCGGTGACCAGTTGCTGCCGCGCATCACATCGAACGTCGGCATCATGCCCTCGGAGCCGGAAGCCGATCTGCTCGCCTACTGGTTTGCCTCGCTCGACAATCTGGCGCTATTGCCTGCCGACACATTCGTGCTGCCGGCACATGAGCTACCCTACTACGGACTGGTGCCGCGGGTTGCGCAACTGCACGTCCATCACGAACAGCAGTTCGTGAAAATTCGCAAGCTCTGTACGGAGCGGGCACTGAGCGCCTATGAAACTGCCGTGGCGTTGTTTCCGACGCGCAAGAACAGTATGGATGACTTGATGGCCATGGGCGAATGCTTGGCCCATTTGACCCATTTGCGCAAACGCGGTGAGATTACGCGCACACTTGGCGCTGACGGGGTATATTACTTTCGTACTGGTACCCCTACTTAGGGGGGGGTGCTTGGGCGGCCAATGAATCCGCTGGGTTTCGCCCTAATTACCTACTTGAATTAGGGATATCTTGGCTGTATAAACCCTGTTCAACGGCGATTTTTCGGCAAGCCATCGAGCGCATCCACAAATAATAATAATGGCAGATTCAAAACTTCGACAGGTCGGACAGCCCGAGCTTTTGGCGGGAAACGCTGTCGCCCGGATTCTGCTGGTTGCCACACTTTATTTTTTCTCGGGACAGGCCAGTTTTTCCCTGTCGGTGTCTCACGGCATTGTCACCCTGGTGGTATTTCTTGCCGAAGGCTTTGCACTTTCCGCGGCGATTATCTGGGGCCGACGGATCTGGCCGGGTATTTTTCTCGGTCAGTTGTTACTGGCGCTGTTCAACAATCTGGCGTGGCCTCTGGCACTCGGTGTGTCCGTGATCAACAGTATCGAGGCGATCATCGGCGCTACGCTGTTTCGCCGCATGAACATTCGCCTGGAATACGACCGGCTGCGCGATGTCGGCCTGCTGCTGACACTGATCTTTCTCATCCTGCAACCCTTCAGCGCCACGCTGGGTGTGCTCCTGCTCTGGTCAGGTGGTGTGATCGACAATGCCAGCCTGCAAAATGCCTGGCTTTCCTGGTGGCTCGGAAATTCGCTTGGTCAGACCATCATGACACCGCTTCTGCTGACGCTCTCGGTGTCCAGACTGACGCTGTCGGCGATGGGACGCAGTCTACTGGTGCCGCTGCTGCTGACGCTTGCCATCGGTGGGTTGGTATTCTTTGGCCCGCAACTTGGTAGCGTTAGTATCGGTCTTGCACTTTCGGCGCCCCTGATGGTACTGCTGGCCGCGCGCTACGGAATGATCGCCGCGACTCTCAGCACTGTTGTGATCGCCTGTCTCACGCTGTATTACACAAATATTGAGATCGGTCCGTTCGCCGGTAACGGTAGCAACGACAGCAACATTCAGCTGTTCAAGTTGAATTTCTTTTTGCTGAGCATCGCCTTGACCGGACAGTTCATCGCTGCGTTGTTCGCCGAGCGCAAGCAGATCGAGGACGAAATCAAACTTGGTCGCGAACGGCTCCAGGCAGCCCAGCGCATCGCCAATGTCGGCAGCTGGACGCTTGATTTGCGTAGCAGCCAGACGGAATGGTCAGACGAGTATTTCCGTATTTTTAACTTTGATCCGGCGCATGTCGAGGCCTCTTATGAGGCTTTTATTAAAGCGACCCACCCGGAAGATCGGCAGATGGTCATAAAGACCTATTCCGATTCGCTGGAGAATAAAACTCCCTACGAGATCACGCATCGTCTGTTGCTTCCGGATGGTCGTATCAAGCACGTCCTGGCATGCGGCGAGACGCTGTATGCGGAGGACGGCACACCCCTGCAATCCCAGGGAACGCTGATCGACATCACGAATATCCGCCAGACCGAAGAAAAGTTGCAACTGTTTGCGCGTGTCTTTGAGCAGAGCGGTGAAGCAATCGTCGTCACCGATCATGACAACAACATTATTAAAGTCAACCCGGCGTTTACTCAATTAACCGGCTATACCCTTGACGAGGTGCTTGGCAGGAATCCACGCATGCTCGCCTCCGGCGAAACGCCAGCGGAAACCTATCCGGCGCTGTGGCAGGCTCTCAACGATCACGGTAAATGGCAGGGAGAATTGTGGGACCGGCGCAAGGATGGCCGCACCTATCCGAAATGGACATCCATTTCGGTAATTCGCAACGCGGCCGGCAAGGTGACGAACTACATTGCCAGCTTTGTTGATATTGCCGAGCGCAAGGCCAGCGAGGAGCGGATTCACCGCCTCGCCCATCACGATCCGCTGACGGGTCTGCTCAACCGCCTCAGTCTGAAAATGCGTATCGAACAGGCGCTGCGTTCCGCGCAACGCGAAAACCGGCAACTGGCCGTGATGTTCCTCGACATGGATCGTTTTAAAAGCATCAACGATACGCTTGGTCACCATGTCGGCGACATGCTGCTGGTTGAGGTGGCGGAGCGACTGACATTGAGCGCACGCGCCAGCGATATCGTCGCCCGGCTAGGTGGCGATGAGTTTGTCGTTGTCCTGACCGGTACGGCAGATAGAGATGCCGCTGCGCATGTTGCGGAAAAAATCGTCAACCGGCTTGGTCAGCCGTATGTGCTCGATCAGCATCATTTGCACTCCAGCATCAGTGTAGGTATCAGCCTGTTTCCAGAGCACGGCTCAGACGTGGATACGCTGATGCGTCACGCGGACATTGCCATGTATCACGCCAAGGAGCAGGGTTGCAACAAGTTCAATTTCTTTACGCCCGCAATGACAGCGACCACCAGCCAGCGGCTGGCGCTGGAAGGCGCACTGCGTGCGGCGCTTGAGGAAGAGCAGTTCGAACTGCATTACCAGCCGCAGACGCTCACCGAAAGCAACCGTATTTTTCGTGTCGAGGCGCTGGCGCGCTGGCGACATGCTGAAGATGGTTTGATGCCACCATCGCTGTTCATTCCCCTCATCGAGAAAATCGGGCTGACCGAGTCCTTCGGCGCCTGGGTGCTCAACGAAGCCTGCCGCCAGCTTGCGATCTGGCGCGCTCAGGGAATCGATGCCGTGCGCATGGCAGTGAACATTTCGTCGAGCCAGCTGCGTTCGCCGAAACTTCTGCATCTGACCATGGAAATCATGTCCCGGCACGGCATCCAGCCGGGCGAACTGGAATTCGAAGTCGATGAAGCTACGATCATGGATAACCCGGAGCGGGTTGTCGAGCAGTTGAACGCCTTGAACAGGATCGGTGTGGATCTGGCCATCGGCAATTACGGCGCATGCTTCTCTTCACTGGCTTATTTGCGCCTGCTGCCGATCCAGACGTTGAAGCTGTCGCGCGCCTTTGTCAATGATATCGAGACTGACGCAAATGCCGCTGCCGTCATCGCCGCCCTGCTTACGCTGGCACGTAATCTGAATCTACAGGTTGTGGCGGAAGGTGTGGAAACCGAAACTCAACGCACCTTCCTCGCCAGTCATCAATGCGATCTGCTGCAAGGTTATTTTGTCAGCCGGCCTTTACCCAGCGACGAAGCGACGCGCTTTATTGGTGAGAACTGAGCTTCGGGTTGTGAACGCGAGCTTGTCATTCTCACGCGTGGAAATGACTTAATCAGTAGTCATGCGCGAGCGGATGGAACTCTCCGCTGCCGCGACCGATCGACGAGACAATGCCGGAGTTGCGCCGGGTTCTGCCGGCGGCACGCTTGAACACCGGGCCAGACTTTATTTCATCACACTCAAGACAATTGTTGAGGCTGCCGTCCGGTTTATTGGAGGCTTCCCCGGCGATCCAGGAGCGCATGCAGGTGGTGAAGCATTGTCTGGCGGTGTTCTTCGCGTTGTAGTACCAGGTTTCCGCGCAAGCATCGGTGAAGCCGATATCCTTGAGACAACTCATTGCCAGCGATTTTATTCCGCTCATTATGCCGCAGCGGCGTACCGGTGCAGTGAGGTCCGGCTTGCGCAGATAAACGGCAAGATCCTTTAGCGTCGAACAGGTGCCGCACAGTCCTTTGTGCGTGACGTGCGCGCCGTCGGCGCGTGCAGAATTGGCGTCAGGATAAGTTTGCAGGTGATAGTGTGTTTTTGCAGCATCGGTGAACCTGATAGCGCAGACCATCGTTTCTGGAATCGACAGTTCGGCAGGCTTGTCGGCGTAATAGGCGTATGGATCATCCTGACTGAGAATCGGGTTGTCGGCCTGCAAAGTTTCGAAGCGTTTCAGTGTGACCTCATCGTAGGTCTCGTGGACCGTCGCGGGCGGTGCCGCCGATGCGGTACAGTTCAGGCATACAGCAAGTGTCGTCAGCAGAAGCTTCGCGAGCGTGACAAAATTTTTCTCAGACCTTGTCATTATCCTGCCTCAAAAAATCTTTGCGTAAATCACGCTTGAGGATCTTTCCGGCGGGATTGCGCGGCATGTCCTCATGGCGGATGATCACATGGGCCGGCACCTTGAATGGCGCCAGGTGCGCAGCGACATGTGCGCGAATGTCATCGGCATTGATCGCCTGGTGTGTTCGAAGAGTGACGACGACAGCCAGAACCTCGCCGTAGCTGGCATCGGGTACGCCGAAGGCCGCTGCTTCGGCGATTGCCGGATGCAACAGCAAACAGGATTCGACTTCGGCACTGGCAATCTTTTCACCGCCACGATTGACGATATCCTTGATGCGGTCGACGACATAGAGGAATCCCTCATCGTCGAGATAGCCGATGTCTCCGCTGCGGAACCAGCCATCATTCAAAACTTCGCGTGTCGCAGCTTCCTTGCGCCAGTAGCCAGTCATGTTGGTGACGCTACGCATGCAGATTTCACCGGGTTGCCCAGGCGGCAGATCAATATCTTTTTCATCGACGATGCGGATGTCGAAAATCGGCGACTGCGGCCCGTTGCTGTGCGGTTTGTAATCAAACGTCGCGCCGGTGCAGGCGGTGGCAGGACCATTAGTCTCGGTCAGACCGTAGCCGATACCGGCCATCGCCAGCGGCTTTTTAGTGGAGACCTGTTCGATCAGTTTGCCGGGAATCCCTGCGCCACCGAAACCGATCCATGACAGACTTCGTGTGTCGGTAGCATCGAAGCGTGGATCGGTGAATAGTTGCAGCATCATCGCCGGTGATGCGCTGAGCTGGGTGATGCGCTCGCTGGCGATGGTGTCGAGCACTTGTCCGATGTCCCACTTGTACATCACGACGATGCGGCGTCCGCTGCGCAGCGCCGAGAGGAACTGTGCATGCAGGCCGCTCGAATGGAATAGCGGCACAGCCATCAGTGTGGTCAGTTCAAAACCGGCGGCCATCATCGCACCGATGCGCTCGGGGGAGGTCATGGCGGACAGTGTGCCGAAGTATTCCAGGTTCAGAATGGCCTGACACATCGCACGATGGGTCGACATGACGCCCTTGGCGTGGCTCGATGTACCAGAGGTATACATGATCATCGCCGGATCATCCGGCGCAATCTGTATTGCCGGCAGCGGCGTGGCCGTACCAGTAATGACATCGATATAGCGCCTGACACCCGGCGGCAAGGGTGCTTCCGTCTCGTCGGTGACGATGGCCCGCACACCGAGTCCGGCAAGGTCGCCGGCAACATGGGCGAGACGCGCCGCGTCGCAGAGCAGCAGTTTTGCCTGACTATCCTGCAGGCCATACAGCAGTTCGTCGCGCAGTCCCCAACTGTTAAGCGGTACCGCGACGCCGCCACTCAAAATGATGGCAGCATAAGCAGCCATCCACTCGGGGCGATTGCGCATGGCGATGGCAACATGATCGCCCTTGCCAATGGCGTAGTGGTTACGCAATTGCGAACTCAGCGCATCGACATGCTCGAAAAAATGTTTGAAAGTCCAGCGCTCGCCTTGATAGACGAGGAACGCCTTGTCGCCGAAATCGCGCGCGTGTTCGATCAGTTCTGCGAGGTTGGCCGGCGCATTTTTAAAAATGCGGCAGGTTTGTCCGGCGACTTCGATGTCGGCGAGTTCAAAGGGCGCGCCCGGTGCGGTGATCTGCGCGCGAACGGCCTGGAGTTGCTCGTTAATCGACATTTAAGCAGGGTGGAACGGGAACGGAGAGCTCGCTCAAAGTCCACTGATCCGCGCTACACGGTCGCGGTGAAAACTGATGTCGCCGAAGGCCGCCACGCAGACGCGGCCGCGCTTGAGGTACAGGCCGACATCAAGTTCGTCAGTGACGCCGATACCGCCGTGCATCTGCACCGCTTCGCTGCTGACCAGTTCAAGCGCCTCGCTCATTTTGGCCTTGGCGGCACTGGCGTAGTAGGGCAGAAAAGCCGGATTTTCATCGACACAGGCCAGCGCAGCGAGCACCGTGCTACGCGCCAGCTGCATCTGTACAAACATCCTGGAAGCACGATGCTGTAGCGCCTGGAACGAACCGATCAACACATCAAACTGCACGCGCTGCTTGAGATAGTCGATCGTGGTATCGAACAGCCATTGGGCGATACCGAGCATTTCGGCACACAATGCGATACGACCGCGATCGAGCACTTGCTCAAGAATTTCATTCCCGTTGCCGGGCTGTCCGAGCACGGCATCGGCACTGACCTGAACATTCTTGAACACGATGCGTGCGGCATTGCGCGTATCGATCATTGCCAGGCGATGACGTGTGACACCTGCAGCCTTGGCATCGACAATGAACAGCGTCGGGCCAGCCTCGCTCGTGGCCGAGACAATGAGTTGGTCGGCGCAAGCACCGTCCATAACGAACAGCTTTTCACCGTCGAGCGTGTAACCGCCACCATTTTTTGTCGCTGTAGTCTTGCAGACGTTTGGATCGTGACGCGGTGTTTCGTCAACCGCCAGTGCGAAGCGCACTTCGCCACCGATGATCTTCGCCAGCCAGTCAGCACGTTGTGCGTCGTTGCCGCCGAGCTGGATTGCCGAGCCGCCGAGCACTACGGTGCCCAGGAAGGGCGAACCCGCGAGGGTCTTGCCAGCCGGCTCGAGTACCGCACCGACGCCCTTGAAGCCGAAGCCGAGACCGCCTTCTTCCTCAGTGGCGAGAATGCCGGTCCAACCCATTTCAACCATCTGCTGCCAGAGCTCAGGAACGTAGCAGAGCGCGTCCTGGTTTTCGCGCATCTGGCGCAGCGTCTTGGTAGAGAAGTTATTTTGGAAATAGTCCTGCGCGGTTTCCTGCAGCAGGCGTTGTTCTTCGTTAAAAAGGAGTGCCATGATTGTCTTTCGCTCCTTCGTTCAGGAGGGCAGGCCAAGAATGCGCTTGGCGATGACGTTGAGCTGGATTTCGGAGGAACCACCGGCAATGCAGTAGGTCCAGGAAAGTAGCCACTGTTTGGCGGTCATGAGTTCGTCCTGATTGAACTCCTGACCTTCGCTGCCGAGGTCCCAGCCGAGTGCGCGGTGACCCATCAGGGCCAGCAGCACCTCATATTTCTGGCGACCTTCTTCGCCGGCAGCGTATTTGAAGATCGAGGTAATGGTGCCGACGTCACCACCCGCCTTGGCCTCTTCACCGACGCGCTGCATGGTGAACAGCGCGGCTTTTTCGTCGATGATGATACCGGCGATGCGATCGCGCAAGGCGGCGCGCTGCATCGGATCGGCGACCTGCGGCAGATATTCCTGGGCGAGCGAAGTGAGGTCGCGACCCTTGACGCTGGATTCGTTGAGCTTGGACATCGCCCCGCGCTCGTACTGCAACAGCTTCTTGGTGATCGGCCAGCCGCCGTTGATTTCGCCGATGACATTCTTGATCGGTACGCGCACATTGTCGAAGAACACCTGACAAAAGTTCGACTTGCCGCTCAGCAGTTCGATCGGCTTGACGCTGATGCCGGAGTTATTCATATCCAGCAGCACCAGCGTGATGCCTTGCTGCTTGTCTTTAGCCGGATCGTTATCGGTGCGAATCAGACAATACATCCAGTCAGATTTCTGCGCGTAGGAAGTCCAGATCTTCGAGCCGTTGAGTACAAAGTCGTCGCCATCCACGTCGGCACGCATCTTGAGACTCGCCAGATCGGAACCCGCATTCGGCTCAGAAAACCCCTGGCACCAGCTCGCCTCGCCCGAGCACATCTTCGGAATGTGCTGGCGCTTCTGTTCTTCGGTACCGAATTCGAGAATGATCGGCCCGATCATCCAGATGCCGAGATTGACCATCGGCATACGGCACTTCATGCGTGACAACTCGCGTTCGAGGATGCGCGCCTGATCTTTGCTCAGACCGCCGCCGCCGAGTTCAACCGGCCAGGTCGGTGCAAACCAGCGCTTGTCGCGCATGCGCTCGTACCACAGTCGCTGTGGTTCGGAATCGAACTGGATCTTGCTGCCGACCCAGACAATGCCGCCTTCGGGTGTCGGGGTGCGCATCTCGGGTGGGCAATTGGCTTCCAGCCATTCGCGCACTTCCTGGCGAAATTGTTCGAGGTGTTCTTTATCGCTCACGTTTTATCCCCTTCCGGGCTCCTCAAAATACAGCCGATCATTGTCGCCGAGCATGCCCCAAACGCATCGTCCGAAGGGACTAGCGGCAAAGTTCCCAGGCTAATGCCTGACTGATTACTAAAAAATGCCGAGGAGTATTTACATTGCGGAATATGGCCCGAGGAAGCGGGTGCCATTGAAGTGGATCAGGTGCGTTGGATCGCTCGCACACCAAACCTCTGTCTCCCACGCCACGACTGCAAGAAATTTACGGAAAACTTCACAGCGGTCCGGGAATGCACTGACAAAAACCAGCCCTGCTCTTGAATTCTTGAAGAGTGCGGCCAGCTCGGCATGGCGATCCCCATCGACGGGGCCAGTGCTGACTACGGCTTCAACCAGAATCAACCAGTTCTTCTCGCGGTAGTAGATAACCACATCCGGCATTTTCCCGTGAACGCCAGTTTTAATGCCGAGCGAGACAAGCAATTCCCGATCGAAGAATCCCCACTTTGAGCCTGTATCGCCTATGTACGCAAGCTCTCCACCTGGTACAAAGATTGGCGCGAAGTCCTCAATGATTGAACGTATAAGCGTTGAGTGTTCGCCGGCACTGATGCTGATTTTTTGGCCGGTCTTTATTTTCACGGGAATTTTTTGCAGATCGCGGGCTCGGGCGTATTTCGCAGCGAGCGTTTCTCGCACCCCAAGATATTTAGCCAGTGAGGTACTCCAGGTCTTGGCGCCGAACTGTCGAAATAATGCAAGCGCTTGCTCTTCGACCTGGTAACAGTTTCCGGAACTATTGACTGCTCTGTCCGGTCTGTCCGGGTTGTGCAGCAGAATGCCTGCGGATACCAACTGCTTTATGCTGTACTTACGGATACTTTCACGCGTGTTTTCCGCATAATTTCTTTCCAGTTTCTCGCGTGCAAAGTCAAGAACCGCGCGAATACCAAGCATTGGATTTCCGGCATCCTTCCATTTTCTTTCTGCGGGAATATCCAGTAGAGCTATTAGGCAGATTGCTGTACGGCCGTTGAGTTGCTGGCTCGGCATGCCCAATGCCTTGAGGACAAGCAGCGCTTCGTCGATGCGCTTTTCGATAGGCGTCATTTCTGGCCAAGTCTCAGAAACAAATCGTCGAGGGCTTGCTGATTATTTGAGATCAGCTTAGCTTTTTCTCCAAGGGCCATCAGATTTCCCCGGCTTGGATATTTCATCAATTTGAGATCGGTCGCATTGACCTGAGTGTGTCCGTTAAAGCTGCGGAAATTTTCATCGACGGCGGTGGTGTTGAGAAAGGCGGCCAGACCATACGCCAAATTTTCTGGTAATCCGTATTTATTTTCGTGGAATACGTTCAAGTGATTCTCAAAGCCCAGAACCTCACTGCCGGCAAATGTGTCAGGTCGCACCACGCTCGCTATGATCCTGTGTTTTTCCTCCTTAGAGGAGAAGCGCCGCACAACACAATAATATCCGTTTGGATAAAGCCACTTTTCCGTTTCCGGATTGCGTTGAATTGCATTTGGTTTCTTCATGCCCTCAATCGGCCATACGATGCCCTGCTTGTCAAAATGACCTGGATAGAGCAGAGGAACGGCGCCTGATTCCGGCATGCTGCGCAAATGCTCTTTGAGACGAAAGTCGACCACAGGTCCGGTAGAAACTTTTATTCCTAGATCGTCAAGGGTGTGCCGGGTTGCAGCGGATAGCTGTAGGGTATTCAAGTCCAATGTTGTCGGTATGTGAATGAAATTCTCCCGGTCACCGGGCAGTACGATTCTTTCAAAAGTATGCACATGAGCCGCAAAATCGCTGAAGCGATCATCGACTGAAGTGGTCACATGTACGTCTCCCCGCTTACCGCCACGTTCAAGCATTATGATGACATTCTCCTGCAATACGCCATCATCCTTGAAGGCAGTGTTTCTGGATTCAAATAGATGGATATGCCGGATTGCGGAGAGATCCAGAAGCATGTTGCGGAAAGGACGGTAATACGGGCCATTGCAGAAGCTGCGCGGAATAATTGCTACGATATATCCGCCTGGGGCCATCAGCAACAGTGTCAGCGCCACAAAAGCCGAATATAGATTAACGGTTTCGATACCGACCTGTCTAAGCAGTAAGCGGTGCCGGGAATCGCTGCTTATTTTTTTGTAGGGCGGATTCAGAATGGCGTGGGTGAAACCGCCGCCGTTACCAAACTGTATTCTATTGATGGCTTCTTCAATGAAGTCGCCACAAATTACTTCGTACGAAAGGGGGGTACGCTTCAGATAAGTTGCCAGGGTGTTTTTCAATTCACCGTGCAGCCTCTCGTCAAATTCAAATGCCGAGATATCAATTTTGCCAAAGGCGAGTTTGCTTGAAATACATTTTTCAAGAAATGCGCCAGAAAGTGACCCGATACCTGCTCCCGCGTCAAGCAAACGGCAAGCACCCCCACTGATTTCCGGAAATAATCCGGCCATGAATTGTGCAGTGCTTACAGGCGTAAAGAACTGACCGAGGCGCGATTTCCATTTCGCATCGGTATTTTTTGAAATCCGTAATCTTGTTTGTTCAATTGCAGAAAGCACAAATGCGCCCTCAAGTTTTTGTGTTTCGCATGCTGTCGGAGTATAGACTTTGTACTCAGGGATGTCACAGTGTTACCGACGAATCACTGACCCGCAGTACCGAGACGCCGCTGTTCGGTTCTCTCGTTGGCGCTCAGTACTGCGGCATGTTGTGCTTCGGTCAGGGCGATGAAGAGCCCTTTCGCTTCGGCGAGAAGCAGTTCACCTGCGTAAAGTCTTCCGCTGGTGAAAATCTTGCGGCCTTCCATGCCGTCGTAAGTGCCTTCGAGGCGCAGGTCTGTGAGCAGTGGCGTCGGTGCGCGGTAGGTGATGGTCAGCGTTCCGGTCATGCCGGGGCGCTTGGAAAATCCTTGGGCAAAGCCGAGTAATTCATCGAAGATCGCGGCGACGTGGCCGCCATGAACCAGTCCCGGCGCGCCTTCGAAGCGCTTGCCGAAATTTACCTGCCCCAGCGCCTTGCCATCTTCGACCCAGATATCGAGCGGCGCCGCGACCGGGTTGGAGATGCCGGTCAGCGGACTGAACTCGATGAAATCGCGCACGTCCTCGCTCGACATTTTGCTGGCGAAGCCGGTGCGGCTGGTCTTTTCCGGCATTGAAGAAAAGACATCGGCGATTGCTTCTAGCCGTGTCGCGAGCCCGGCCATTTCCGCTTCGCCGGGGTGCTTGGTGATGATGCCCTCGATGATCCGGCGCAACGCCGCACCTGCCCGCCGTTTCTCCAGCAGCGTCGTGTTTGCCTCCGCAGGTGCGGGGAAAGAGACGCTGTCGTCCAGAGTTTGCTCGTTGTTCATTTGATGTGACCCTTATTTTGTTTCAGCCAAGAAACAGCTTGTATGCGGGGTTGCGGCTTTCGTCCCAACTACGATAGCCGAGATTTTTTAGAAATGCGTGAAAGTCTTTCATCTCGCCGGGTGGCACCTGCATGCCGACCAGCACCCGCGCGTAGTCGGCACCGTGGTTGCGGTAATGGAACAGCGAGATATTCCAGCCGGTATTCATGCTTTCGAGGAAACGCATCAGCGCGCCGGGGCGCTCGGGAAATTCGAAGCGATACAGCAGTTCGACAGCAGTGCTGTTACGGAGATGCGGCGCATGGCCGCCGACCATGTGGCGGATGTGCAGCTTGGCCATTTCATCGTCGCTGAGGTCGTGCGTCGCCAGACCTTTTTTCTTCAGCGCCGTGACGAGCTTTGCGGTCTCCTCACGGTTGGCGACTTGCACTCCGACAAACACCTGCGCATCCTTGTCGTCGGCATGGCGGTAGTTGAACTCAGTGATGTTGCGTGCGCCGACCAGAGTGCAGAATTTTTTGAAGCTGCCAGGTTTTTCCGGAATGGTCACGGCGAGCACGGCCTCACGATGTTCGCCGACCGCGGCGCGTTCGGTGACAAATCCCAGCCGGTCGAAATTCATGTTGGCGCCGGAAGCTACCGCCACCAGCGTCTGGCCCTTCAGATGATGACGCCGTGCGTATTCCTTGGCACCAGCGATGGACAGCGCACCGGCTGGTTCGAGGATCGAGCGGGTGTCTTCGAAGACATCCTTGATGGCGGCGCAGATGGCATCGGTATCAACCAGCACCATCTCATCGACATATTCGCGGCACAACCGGAAGGTTTCCTGGCCGACATATTTCACCGCCGTACCGTCGGCGAACAGGCCGACCTGGTCGAGTTTGACGCGCTTGCCTGCTTTCAGCGAGCGGTCCATGGCATCGGCATCGACAGATTCGACACCGATGATTTTCGTCTGCGGTCGCAGGCGTTTAATGTAAGCGGCCACACCGGAGATCAACCCGCCGCCGCCGACGCTGCAAAACACCGCGTCAATCGGATCGGCATGCTGGCGCAAAATTTCCATACCGATGGTGCCCTGTCCGGCGATGACGTCGGGATCGTCGTAGGGATGAATGAAAGTCAGCCGCTGTTTTTTCTCCAGCAGCAGCGCGTGGGCATAGGCTTCGTCGTAGGACTCGCCGGCCAGCACCACTTCGCCGCCACGGTTGCGCACCGCATTCAGCTTGATCTGCGGTGTCGTCACTGGCATCACGATCACCGCCCGGCAGCCGAGTTTTTGCGCCGCCAGCGTCACGCCCTGGGCATGGTTGCCGGCCGAAGCAGTGATGACACCCTGGCGCCGCTGCGCTTCCGTTAAATGCACCATCTTGTTGTAGGCGCCGCGCAACTTGAAGGAGAACACCGGCTGCATATCCTCGCGCTTCAGCAGAATGCGGTTGCCGCTGCGTGCTGAAAGATTCGGTGCCAGATCGAGCGGCGTCTCGATGGCAACGTCATAGACGCGGGCGTTGAGGATTTTTTCGAGGTAATCGGGAAAACTGGGAGGCATGGGTATCTGGCGAAAATCGAGAGAAGGCAAAGCGTAACAGGCTGCTGGTGGCACCGCAAACGTCAATTACCGAGATCGATACAATGCCACCAAAAATAAAAATGGCGGGCCGGCATCGAATGCCGTACCCGCCATTTTGTGAAGTGCCGAGTTACAGACGCTCGATGATCGTTCCGGTACCAACTGCTGCGCCACAGCACATCGTGATGAAGGCGGTTTTCAGGTTGCGGCGCTCGAGTTCATGCAGCGCGGTGACGATCAAGCGGGTTCCCGTCGAACCGACCGGATGGCCGAGGGCGATGGCGCCGCCGTTCACGTTGACCTTGCTCATATCGGGGTTGTAAACGCTGGCCCAGGAGAGGACGACAGTAGCGAAGGCTTCGTTGATTTCGATCAGATCAAAATCCTTCATCGACATCTTCGACTTCTTGAGGATCAATTCGGTGGCATCCACCGGGCCGTCGAGCAGCATGTAAGGATCGGTGCCGACGACGACATCGGAGATGATGCGCGCACGCGGCTTGAGACCCAGTGCCTGAGCTTTTTCTTTGCTCATCCAGAGGATCGCGGCGGCACCGTCGGAAATCTGCGAGGAGTTGCCGGCGGTGGTGGTGCCGCCTTCTTGTAGCGGCTTCAGCGCAGCCAGACCTTCCAGCGTGGTCGGACGGATGCCTTGATCCATCTTGACGATCCGGGTTTCGCCGGTTGGCTCGCCATCCTCACCGAGGATCGGCGCTTCGATCGGCAGTACTTCGCGGTCGAAGTGACCGGCCTTCCAGGCGGCTGCGGCCTTGGTCTGTGATTCGAAAGCAAACTTGTCGATATCTTCGCGCTTCAAGCCACGGTTCTTGACCATACGCTCGACGCTGGTGAACTGATCACGTGTCTGATCCCAAGGCCAGCCATCCGGATGAAAATAGCCGGGACCGTTCATGACATTCATGCCGAGGCCGACGCGGCTCATCGACTCGACGCCGCAGGCGATGCCGATGTCGAGGCTGCCGCCCTGGATCAGGGCCGAGATCATGTGATTGGCCTGTTGGGCCGAACCGCACTGGGAATCGACGGTGGTCGCGCCGGTCTTCCAGGTCTTGCCGAGCCATAGCCAGGCGTTGCGGGCGAGGTTGTTCGACTGCTCACCCGCCTGGGTCACACAGCCAGCGATGACCTGCTCGATATCTTCGTGCTTGAGACCATTGCGCTGAACGAGACTGTCGAGCAGTTTGCTCAGCAGGATGACGGGATGGACGCCGGAGAGGTCGCCCTTGATCGGTTTGCCGCGGCCGATTGGGGAACGGATTGCATCAACGATGACAGCTTCACGCATCTTGAATTCCTTTCAATTTAGCTACGTTCGATTGTGGCTGATTTTGGTTTTTTGCTGGCGAGGCCAGTCGATTACATGTAACGGACGATCATCTCATACAGCAGCGCCGGCTTTTCCGAACCAGTGACGTGAATCGCGAATTCACGCGTCAGTTCCATGCCGCCCTTGGCACCCGGCTCAACCTTGATGACGCGTGAGCGCATGTGAATCTTGCTGCCCGAGGGCACGGCACCGATGAAGCGCAATTTGTTGGAGCCGTAGTTGACCATGAAGCTGAAGCCGGTGATTTCGAAGGGCTCCTTGGTCTGCATCTGCGTCATCAGCGACAGCGTCAGAAAGCCGTGGGCGATCGTCGTGCCGAAAGGACTACTCTTGGCAGCTTCGGGGTCAACATGCAGAAAATATTTGTCACCGGTCAGATCGGCGAATTTGTTGATGACGTCCTGGGTGACTTCAAACGCGTTGCTGAACTCGCCCCAGGTTTCGCTGATGAGGCCCTTGAGCGCCTCGATGTCGTCGAACTTGTACTGTTTCATGCGGGCCTTCCTTGTGCTTTCGTCTTACATAGCCGGGACGGCGAAACCGTCCCTGATCGGGGTGCGCTTGGCAAAGTAGCCGCCGAGCTTCTTCTCGACGTCGTCGACCGTCCAGGCTTCCTCGTTGTCGAAAGCGGGGCCGACGGTCGGGCGCTGGACGACGGAGATTTGTTTGCCCCAGACGACAAAGACTTCGCCGGAAACGTTGGCGGCACGCGGCGAAGCCAGGTAGCCGACGAGTGGGCTGATGTGCTCGGGCGCAAAGTAGTCGAAGCCGGCATCGGGCTTTTCGAACATCGCGGCAATCGGGCCGGTGGATGTCATCGCGGTGCGCGCACGCGGGCAGATGACGTTGGCAGTGACGCCGGATTTGAACATGACCTGAGCGGCACCCATGGTCATGGCCACAATGCCGGCCTTGGCAGCGGCGTAGTTAGGCTGACCGACGGAACAGAACAGGAAGGCTTCCGACGAGGTGCTGATCAGTCGACCATACACCGGTGCGTTCTCAGCCTTGGCCTTGTCGCGCCAATACTTGGCGGCGTGGCGCATATTGCAGAAGTGGCCCTTGAGGTGCACGCGGACAACCGCATCGAAATCCTGTTCGGTCATGTTGAAGAGCATGGCGTCACGACAGAAACCGGCATTGTTCACCAGGATATTGAGATCGCCGTAAGTATCGATCGCCGTTTTGAACAGCGTTTCAGTCGTACCCCAATCGGCACAGTCGCCGAAGTGAGCGACGGCTTCTCCGCCAAGGCCCTTGATTTCGGCAACTACTTTGTGGGCAGCTTCTTCACCTGCGGGCGAACCACCCAGATCATTGATCACCACGCGGGCGCCCATTTTTGCCAGGCACAGCGCATGTTCGCGCCCCAGGCCAGCACCTGCGCCAGTGATAATTGCAACCTTTCCGTCCAATTCGCTCATCGCAGATTCCTTTGCTGGTGATTAATTTCGCTGACTCTAGCACAGCGCCGCCGGGCGGCTCATCATCCAGACGGACTATTGGCGTTACGCACAGCCGCTTTGCCCGTCTTTTGACTGCCTTTGTCTTGACGCCTCGCCGCGTGCCACCGTACCATCACGCTTTTGACGAAAGCCGTTTCCCCGTGTCTTCTTCCGCACCTTCTTTCATCCCCCCGCTCTCCGCTCTGAATGCCCTGATTGAGCCGGATATGCGCGCCGTTGACCAGGTGATCCGCGCGCGTCTGCATTCGGATGTCGTGCTGGTTCGTCAGGTTGCCGATTACATCATTGCCGGAGGCGGCAAGCGACTTCGTCCGGCGCTGGTGTTGTTGACAGCCGGCGCGCTGGGCTACCGCGGAACGCATCATCATGAACTCGCCGCAGTGGTCGAGTTCATCCATACCGCAACCCTGTTGCACGACGATGTCGTCGACGAGTCGGAACTCCGGCGCGGACGCGAAACCGCCAATGCCTTGTTCGGCAATGCCGCCAGCGTGCTGGTCGGGGATTTTTTGTATTCGCGCGCCTTCCAGATGATGCTTACAGTCAATGACATGCGCGTGATGCAGGTTCTCGCCAATGCCACCAACGTCATTGCCGAGGGTGAGGTGCTGCAACTGATGAATTGCCATAATGCAGATATTGAGGTCGAAGAATATTTGCAGGTAATCCGTTTCAAAACTGCCAAGTTATTCGAAGCAGCAGCGCGCCTTGGCAGCATGCTCGGCGGCGCGTCTCCGGAAGTCGAGGATGCCATGGCGAGCTATGGCATGCACTTGGGAACCGCTTTCCAGTTGATCGACGATGTGCTCGACTATTCCGGTGAGGAAGTCGTGACCGGCAAGCGTCTGGGCGATGACCTTGCCGAGGGGAAGTCCACCCTGCCGCTGATCCATGTGATGCATCATGGCAATAACGATCAGGTAGCTTGTGTGCGAAACGCCATCGAGAATGGTGGGCGCAATGATTTTCCTGCCGTTCTTGCGGCGATCCGCGCGACAGATGCGCTGGCCGTGACGCGACGTCAGGCGGAAGCCGAAATTGATACGGCAATCGCCGCATTGGCAGGCTTGAGGGCTTCATCTTATCGGGAATCTCTGCTAGAATTAGCGCGCTTTGCAATTGCACGGAACCATTAACGGCTTCTGTCGCAAGGGATTTCATGTGAAATTGCAGGTGAATCGACCTCTTTCGGCAGGGAATGGCGTGTATCTGCCAAATATGTCAGCGAGTCGTTTCGGGGTGTAGCTCAGCCTGGTAGAGTACTGCGTTCGGGACGCAGGAGTCGGAGGTTCGAATCCTCTCACCCCGACCAATCTTTTCAATAGGTTAGGTCAATTTTCCGGTTTTCCACGCTGCGTGTGCCGGCGTTAGCCCGTTATTATCCCGGGCGGTGTTTATTGCATGATTTTTCCATGTAAATCCACTTGGCGCACTTGAAATTCTCCATATATGTCCCTATTATTAGCACTCGTTCGCAGTGAGTGCTAAACACTCCTGCCTCCGTACGATTTAAACCAGCCGATGGTTTGTGCCATCGGCAGCGCTTCAGTCAATTTGTCATCCATAAAGGAGAAACTGCATGAAAATCCGTCCCTTGCATGACCGTGTGATCGTCAAGCGCCTCGAAGAGGAACGTAAGACTGCTTCCGGAATCGTCATTCCCGATACCGCCGCCGAAAAGCCCGATCAGGGCGAAATCAAGGCCGTTGGCACTGGCAAGGTGCTTGATGATGGCAAAGTGCGCAAGCTGGAAGTCAAGGTCGGCGACCGCGTGTTGTTCGGCAAGTATTCCGGCCAGACCGTCAAGGTCGATGGCGAGGAACTGCTGGTCATGCGTGAAGAAGACATCATGGGCGTTGTCGAAGCCTAATCAAGAACTTTCAAGGAGATTTTAGAATGGCTAAAGAAGTCAAATTCGGCGATTCCGCCCGTCAACGCATGGTTGCCGGCATCAATATTCTGGCTGATGCCGTCAAGGTAACGCTCGGCCCGAAGGGCCGCAATGTCGTCCTCGAGCGCTCCTATGGCGCTCCGACAGTGACCAAGGATGGTGTTTCTGTCGCCAAGGAAATCGAACTGAAGGACAAGTTCGAGAACATGGGCGCGCAAATGGTTAAAGAAGTCGCTTCGAAGACCTCCGATATCGCCGGTGATGGCACCACCACCGCGACCGTTTTGGCTCAATCGATCGTTCGCGAAGGCATGAAGTACGTTGCCGCCGGCATGAACCCGATGGATCTGAAACGCGGTATCGACAAGGCTGTTGCTGCCACCATCGACGAGCTCAAGAAGCTCTCCAAGCCTTGCTCGACCAACAAGGAAATCGCCCAGGTGGGTTCGATCTCCGCCAATGCCGATGCCGATATCGGCGAAATCATCGCCAAGGCGATGGACAAGGTTGGCAAGGAAGGCGTCATCACCGTCGAAGACGGCAAGAGCCTGCAGAACGAACTGGACGTCGTCGAAGGTATGCAGTTCGACCGTGGTTACCTGAGCCCGTACTTCATCAACAATCCGGAAAAACAGGTCACGATTCTCGACAACCCGTTCGTTCTTCTGTACGACAAAAAGATCAGCAACATTCGCGATCTGCTGCCGGTGCTTGAGCAAGTTGCCAAAGCAGGCCGTCCGCTGCTGATCATCGCCGAAGATGTCGATGGCGAAGCGCTGGCAACCCTGGTGGTCAACAACATTCGTGGCATCCTCAAGACCTGTGCCGTCAAGGCGCCGGGCTTCGGTGATCGTCGCAAGGCCATGCTCGAAGACATCGCCATCCTGACGGGTGGTACGGTGGTTGCCGAGGAAGTTGGTCTGTCCCTGGAAAAGGCTGCACTGACTGATCTCGGTCAGGCCAAGCGCATTGAAATCGGCAAGGAAAACACCATCCTCATCGATGGTGCCGGTGATGCTGCTGGCATACAGGCACGCGTCAAGCAGATCCGTGCCCAGATCGAAGAATCCACCAGCGATTACGACAAGGAAAAGCTGCAGGAACGCGTCGCCAAGCTGGCCGGCGGTGTTGCCCTGATCAAGGTGGGTGCTGCGACCGAAATGGAAATGAAGGAAAAGAAGGCGCGCGTCGAAGATGCTCTGCATGCAACCCGTGCAGCCGTCGAGGAAGGCATCGTTGCCGGCGGTGGCGTGGCACTGTTGCGTGCCCGTCAAAGCATGTCCAAGCTGAAGGGTGCCAACCACGATCAGGATGCTGGCATCAAGATCGTACTGCGCGCACTTGAGCAGCCGATGCGCGAAATCGTTGCCAATGCTGGTGACGAGCCAAGCGTGGTGGTCAACAAGGTGCTCGAAGGCAAGGGCAACTATGGCTATAACGCCGCGACCGGCGAGTACGGCGACATGGTCGAAATGGGCGTACTGGATCCGACCAAGGTTACGCGCACCGCATTGCAAAACGCCGCATCCGTTGCCGGCCTGATGCTCACTACCGATTGCATGGTGGCCGAGCTGGTTGAAGATAAATCAGCCGCTGGTGGTATGGGCGGCATGGGCGGTATGGGTGGCATGGGCGGTATGGGTGGCATGGGCGACATGGGTATGTAATTGTCGCTACGCAGCAGCGATGTGCATGCTGCTGCACCCGCAAGAAAAGCCCCGCTTCGGTGGGGCTTTTCATTTGGCGCGTCTGGTCTCACTGATTTCCCAGGAAGCCCTTCACAACAATCAGCAAGGGCTTTTTCTTTGACTTAGCCACGTCTCGCCGCTATAATCCGCTGCCTTTTTGATTTGCCAAGGCCAGGTAGCTCAGTCGGTAGAGCAGCGGATTGAAAATCCGCGTGTCGACGGTTCGATTCCGCCCCTGGCCACCAGCTCATTTGACACGCACATGCACCAACGAAAAAGCCCGCTGAACGCGGGCTTTTTCATTGGTTTCTTGCGGGTAGAAACCTTATTTCCCCGCAGCTTTTTCTTCATCTGCCAATGCATCGGAGATTTCGCGCAGTTTGTTTTTGGCGACTTTGTCGAGTGCGGCGCGGGGCATTTCCTCGACGAAGTACACCTTGCGCGGACGCTTGAAATCGGCGAGGTCCTTGGCGCAGCCGTCCATGATTTGCTGGCGGATTTCGTCTTCGCTCAACATCGTCCATTGGCTCTTGATGGCGAAGACCACCGGGACTTCGTCGAGCATGTCGTGTTTCTGCGCGACGACAGCGAGTTCGTCGAGGACGCCCATGCCGAGCAGGCCGTGGATACATTCTTCAACCTGGCGCGCGGAAACATTTTCGCCGCCGACTTTCAGGATGTCCTTGTCGCGATCGGCGAAGTAGAAGTAGCCGTCCTCGCCGAGACGCGCGGTATCGCCGGTCTGAAACCAGCCGTCGGCAGTGAAGGATTTCGCCATGGCTTCGGGGTTCTTGTAATACTCGAAGAACATCTGCACACCGCGCGTGCCACGTACCCACAAGTCACCGTTGACGCCGGGTGCGCAGTACTTGCCGGTAGCCGGATCAATGATGGCGAATTCATAGCCGGGCGAAGGCACGCCGATATTCATTTCCGGTGAATCCTGCAACAGGTCGGAGCGCGTTGCATGCGTGACGGTCTCGGTCATGCCCCAGGTGGCGAAGGTTTTGACGTTCCAGCGCATCTCGACGACATGCATCTTCACGCCGGTCGACCAGGTCTTGTAGAAGTGTTCGGGCACCGGCTGGGTAGCGATGGCCTTGAAGCAGAAGGGAATCATCGAAGCACGCGTGACCTTGTGCTTGAGCGAGAGATCCCAGAATCTGCTCGCCGAGAACTTGGGTTGCAGCACCAGGGTGCCGCCGACCCACATCATGGTCCAGAAGCTCCAGCTTTGCGCATTGACGTGGAAGCAGGGCAGGAACACCAGATAAACATCGTTGCTATCGAGTTGCAGATTCTGTGCGCCGCTGCGGCCACCCCACAGTGCATTGGCGTGGGTATGCACGACAGCTTTGGGGCGCGAGGTGGTGCCAGAAGTGAACTGGATGCCGACCGGCAGCATCGGCTCGGCCGGTCGCGCCGGAGCCTTGTCGCCGTGTTCGAGCAGCGTCGAATAGAGTGGGAAGCAGTGATTTTTTTCTTCATCACTTGGGACTTCGCCGGAGTTGTCTTCGGTAACGACAAACCATGAAATGCTCTTGGCATTGGCAGCAAGTTCCCTGGCGAACTTCGGCTGAGTGATGCAGCCGACGGCACCGGAGTGTTCGGCGAAGTAGGTCAGCTCGTCGCCGATACAGCGTGTGTTGGTGGTCACGGCAACCGAGCCGACGATGGCGGAGGCGTACCAGGCGATCATCATTTCCGGGCAGTTCTCGGCGTGGATCAGTAGCTTGTCGCCCTTCTTGATGCCCTTGGCGATGAGGCCGCAGGCAACCTTGTTGGTGACTTCCCAGAACTGTTTGTAGGTCCAGGACTGGCTTGCGCCTTCCCTGGGTTCCCAGATCATGAAAACCTTGTCGGGGGTTTGTTCGGCCCACAGCTTCGATAGCCAGGGCACATCCTTACCGGCGAAGGTGTAGAGCTCGCTGGAATGGCGGGTATCGAATTGTGGAGCGGGTGGCGTCATCTCGGTCATGGTCTGCTCACTCTGAATAAGTGGGTGGGGTGTGCAGATCGAGTCAGGCTTTGCTAACCCGACCTGCAGTTCTTACAGCATCCTGTGAAGTGGCGATCAACGCTTTTCGCTGCCGACAACCCACATCGAGAAGAACTGTGCGCCGCCACCGTAGGCGTGGCCGAGCGCCTTCTTGCAACCGGGGACCTGACGTTCGCCAGCCATGCCGCGCACCTGTAGTGCAGCTTCGGCGAAGCGGATCATGCCGGAAGCGCCGATCGGGTTCGATGAGAGTACGCCGCCCGAGACGTTCCACGGAATGTCGCCCCCCTGATCGAGCGAGGTGGCGCCGGACTCGGAGAGTTTCCAGCCCTCGCCGACATCGGCGAAGCCAAGATTTTCCAGCCACATGGGTTCGTACCAGGAGAACGGTACATACACTTCAGCCATGTCGAGATCCTTGCGCGGATTGATGATGCCGGCCTGCGCGTAGACTTCTTTGGCACAGTCGATACCGGCCTGCGGATTGACTTCCTCGCGCCACGGATACATGGTCGGCTCGGACTTCATGGCCGTGCCAAGCACCCAGGCAGGCTTGTTCGGTGATTTTTTGGCGAGGTCCTCGTTGCACAACACCATCGCGCAGGCGCCGTCGGACGACGGGCAGACTTCGGCATAGCGGATCGGATCCCACAGCATCATCGAATCCATGTAATTTTCCAGCGTCAGACTGTCTTTTTCCTCATGCATATGGGCATGAGGATTTTTCAGCGCGTGGGTACGATCCTTCAGCGCCACCTTGCAGCCGATGTCCTCGGGCACTTGGTAGCGACGCTTGTATTCGCGGATGATCGGTGCGAAAAAACCGCCGGCGCCGGCGTTGAGGTGCGGCGAGAATGGTTGGCGCGTCGACAACGCCCACATGGCATTCGACTCGGACTGCTTCTCATACGACAGCGTCAGCACGCGCTTGAATACGCCGCTCTGGATGTGGCTGGCGGCGACGATGGCGGTTGAACCACCGACCGAACCCGCAGTGTGGACGCGCATCATCGGTTTGCCGACGCAGCCCAGCGCATCGGCCAGATACAGCTCGGGCATCACCACGCCTTCGAAGAAGTCGGGTGCCTTGCCGATGATGACGGCATCGATGTCGGCCCAGGTACAGCCCGCGTCGTTCAATGCGTTTTGCGCGGCTTCACGAACCAGGCCGGCCATGGATTTTTTGATCTTGGATTTGTAGCGCTCGGACTGGCCGATGCCCACAACTGCACATGCGTTACCCATGTTATTTGCCCTCCAACACAGCGACCAGATTCTGTTGCAGGCACGGACCGCTGGTGGCATGCGCCACGCCGCGATTGGCCTCGCCCTTGATGATGCGCATTGCCACCTCGCCGAAGTTGCTGAGGCCGGCCGACATCATGATGTTGCCGGCCAACGGGCCGCCCGATGCATTGATGACAGTGTCGTCGCCCAGCCCCAGCGCTTGCTTGACCAGCAGCTCCTGATAGCTGAACGGCGTATGCAGTTCGGCGATGTCGACCTTGCCCTTGGCCACACCGGCAGCTTCGCCGGCGATTCTGGTGGACATCGAGTCGATCAAATTACGCGAACCGAGTTGATGCGCTTCGATGCGATGATCGATGCCGGTGATGTAGGCATTGCGCTTGTGGAATTTCTCGGCGACTTCACGCGTGGCGAGAATCACGGCCGAGGCGCCGTCGGTCACTGGCGGGCAGTCATGCTTGCGCAGCGGCGAAACCAGCTTCGGCTCGGCCAACAGTTGCTCGATCGTGTAGTCGCCCTTGAGCTGAGTACCCGGCTTGCTCTTGGCATTGCGGCGACTTTTTTGCACCACGCGCGCCATGTCCTCTTCTGTAATCTTGCCGGCGTCGAGCAACGCACGCGCCTGTAACGCGGCAAGGCTGATGCTGTCGGGCCAGAGCGGCTGGGTGTAGTAGGGATCGAGCTGCAACGTCAGCACGTCGGGCAAATCACCCTGCGAGCACTTGCCGAAACCATATACCAGCGCGGTGTTGGCGTGGCCGGTCTGGATCTTCAGCCAGGCTTCATACAGCGCCCAGGCCGCGTCCATTTCGACGTGCGATTCATTGATCGGCGGCACGGCGCCGAGCGCGTCGAGCGCATTCACGAAGGCGAATGCCGAACCCCCCAGGTAGTCGCAGGAACCTGAACAAAAGAAGTCAAGATCCTGATTGGTAAAGCCGACTTGATGCTTGACGGCATTGACGACTTCCATGACCAGTTCAACGTCATTTTTCGCACCGCAGTCGCGCACGAGCGGCGTCTGGGCATAAGCGATGATGGCAACTTCACGCATTATTTAGTCTCCGCTTTCGCCTTGAGGAAGCGCTTGGCTTCTTCGAGACGGCTGGCTTTCAGGGCCTCAATATCCACGGGCGGCTCGCCAGTGGGTTCGAAATAGGCGATGTTGTCCATCGAGTAATCCCATTCGCTCTGATCTTTCCACTTGGCCTTGACGCGCATGCCGATCTTCACGTCCTCGTTGGCACAGCCGCTGACAAGGTGGATGAAGGTCTGGTCGGAACCGTCGAGCACCAGATTGGCGACAATGAACGGCGGTTCCAGCGCCGAGGTCGGAATCGGCAGATGGACGATGGTGAAGGTGATGACGGTGGCCGTATCGGGCAGCGGTACTTCCTCGGTCGTCGGCAGGCCGGACTCGGGGCAGGCCCCGCGCGGCGGCGCGATTACCTTGCCGGTCAGCGGCGAACGCTGGCCGATCAGCTTGCCTTGCTTCATGCCGCGCAGAAACTGCGTCGGCGCGCGGCCAGCGGAGAAGTTGTAGTTGAGGACGATCGGACACTCAATGAGCTCGACCTTCTTGGCTTGTTCTGACATTTTCGTGATCTCCTCAGGCCGGCTCGAAGCATTCGATATCGGTGATAAAGCCCTTGCGCTCGGCGGCCCAGCGCACCTTCACCTTCATGCCGGTTTTCATGGCGGCTTCGCTGCCGGCATCAACCATATGCAGCAGCGAAGTATCAGCGCCGTCGATTTGAACCAGTGCCCAGGCAAAGGGCTTTTTCAGCAGATGATTGGGACGTGGCTGATTCACCCAGTTCCAGGTTTTTACTGTGCCGGTGGACGGCAGGGCGACAAACTCGCTGCATTCTTCAGCGGTGACCGGATCGTATTCGGTGGGCGGGCAGATGACCTTGCCGTTGCTGCCCTTGATCCCTTGCATCTTGCCGTCGCGCAGACCGGTGAGAAACTCGCCGATCACCGGGCCGACCAGGCGCTGGTAGGTGTATCCCACGTCGAAGCTGGCGCGCAGCACATCGTCGGCTGCGTGTTCTGAACCTGCTTGAGCCATGCTTTTCTCCAGAGTAAATATTAATTAATCATTCGAATGATTGATTATTGCGGAATCGCTGAGTATTACCGCTTTCTCCGGCATGGTCAAGCGCTTGCACTGATCTTTGTGGCAGTCGGGTCGGCCCGCGTCAGCCGTTCACTTAAATGTCGAGGTCATATTTGCTGCGGTGTTCATCCTGTAACTTCTGTCGATCCCTGTAGAATTGCAGCAACTGCACGAACGATGGAAAGCGAGCGGGGGAATGGGTAGCGATATCGAATGGGAAAAATGGGGCCGGCTGGAGCCCTATTACGGCGTGATTACTGCCGAGAAATATTTTCGCGCCAATCTTACCGAGGCGACGAAGCAGGAATTCTTCGATTCCGGAAAAGTCCATATCGAATACATTCTCGAGGCTTGCCGACGTCATCTCGACCGGGATTTCTCGCCAAAGAGCGCACTGGATTTCGGTTGCGGCGTCGGCAGGATCGTTTTACCGCTGGCGAGCATGGTTGAGCGTGTCGTGGGAATTGATATTTCAGAATCGATGCTCGACGAAGCGCAGAAAAACTGCGCTGCGCACAGCTTGAGAAATACCGCGTTCCGCAAATCCGACGACACGCTTTCTGCGCTCGACGAATCATTCGACTTTATTCATTCGTACATCGTTTTTCAGCATATCCCGGTTGTGCGCGGCCGGCAGATTTTTGCCGGGCTGATCGATCGTCTGGCGGATGGCGGCATTGCCGCAATACATCTGACGTATGCGAAAAGCGCTTACGAAAAAACCCTTGGCGTGAAACGCCCGCAGGCCTGGCGCGCGTTAACCAGGCGCCGGACATTTTCATACCGGGAACGCAGCCGCAATCTCGAAATGCAGATGAACTCCTACAATCTTAACGAGCTGCTGTTCATCATGCAGGGCAAGGGGATTCGCCATTTCCATGTCGAGTTCTGCGACCATGATGGACAGCTTGGGGTCATTCTGTATTTCCGGAAAACACCCGCCACGCAGAGAGTTCCCGGCGACTATTGCCCCTGAGCGATGGCGTTCAGGGAGTGCGCTGCCACAAACAGCCGTGTAATTTCTTCCTCGCCAAGCACCCGCCATTCGCCCGGCGCCAGATCCCCCAGCGTCAGACCACCGATCGCCACGCGCTGCAAGGTCTCGACATGATTCCCGACAGCGGCAAACATCCGCCGCACCTGGTGATAGCGGCCTTCAATCGTTGTGATACGCACCCGATGCGGATCGATTGACTCAAGAATTGCCGGTGCCAGCGGCACGGTTTCAGATTCCAGCAGCAGCGTTCCACTGGCAAACAGAGCGGCTTCGTCACCGCGCAATTCGCTGGCCAACCGCGCTTCATAGACCTTCGGCAAATGTGCCTTGGGTGAAGTGATCCGGTGCAGCAACGCACCATCGTCGGTCATCAGCAGCAGGCCGGACGTATCGCGGTCGAGTCTGCCCACAGCGGAAAGCAGCGGGCTGCGCAGGCGGAAGCGCGGCGGCAATAATTCGTAGATCAGCTGGCCGTGATCCTTTGTCGAGCAAGTGTAACCAACCGGCTTGTTGAGTATCAGGATGAAGCCCTGTGGCGGATCGAGCGGCGCATCGTCGATGAGGATATCGTTGTGATCAGCAGGCTCTACATTGTCGTCGGGCCCGAATACGCTGCCATCGCGGCGCGTCACCCAACCGTTGCGCAGCATCAGCGTCACACTTTTGCGGCTGCCATAGCCGAGGTTGGCGAGCATTTTCAAAAGTTTCATTGGCTACTTTCCCTTGATCGCCTCGATCACCTTGAAGCCCTGTTCTTCGGCGACCGTGCGCACCTTGCGGAAGTTTTCTCTCAATACTTGTTCATAAGGCAGATGGCGATTGGCAACCAGCCACAGACAGCCAGCGGGGCGCAAGGCCGCAGCAGCGGCGACGATGAATGCGCAGCCAATTTCCGGCTGATCGGCACGGCCCTGATGAAACGGCGGATTGCTGACGATGAAATCGTAATGCTGGGGCTTGTCCAATCCCTTCGTAACATCGTGCCAGAAGAAATTCAGTGCGACATGTCTGTGTTCGCCGCGCTGGACATCATCCAGAAGATTGCTACGCGCCAGATCCAGGCCGCGCGCCTCGGCCTCGTACAAATCAAGTGCGCTGACCCCCGGACAACGCGCCAGCACTTCAGCGGCAAGATAACCGAAGCCCGCGCCGAGATCGGCACCACAGCCAACCAGATCTGTCGGCAGACAGCCTGCCAGCAACGCTGAAGCACGATCGATTCGCGTCCAGGAGAACAACCCGGGGCGACTCAAAAATCGTCCGTCGGCAATGCGTCGTGGCGCATCCAGCGCCGCCCATTCTGCGATGAGATTGGCATCCATCATCTGCGCTGTTGCCGTCGCCCAGAACACCCGGCATTTGTTTTTCGACAGGCTGTGAACCGGTCCCGCCAGCCGCTCAAGATCTCCCTCCGCCGAACGGGCGCCTTCGTTGTTGAGCGCGCTCGCCACCACCGTGCCGCCCGGCTCGACACGCTGCAAGGCGCGAGCCAGCAGAGCTCTGGATTCCTCGCGCTGTCGTGGCGGCAACAGCAATACCAGCGGAAATTTTTGCGCACTGACTTCGGCAAGCGTCAGACCCATGGCACGCAAAGCATCGGCGAAAGGCTTGAAGCTTTGCGCACAAACCAGTCGGTCGGTCGGCAGTGCTTTCAACGCCGCACCACCTCTGGCACGCATGAATAAGGTCTCGGCAGTGGACGGCCAGGTCAGCGCCCCTGTCGCAAAAGGCAGCAACAGTGTATCGAGTGCAGCATCGGCGAAAAGATCAGCAGTGCGGTTCAAAACAAATATTCAAAGGGAGAAAAAATAAAAAACCGGATGGGTGCAATCACCGCGCTGCATCGAGGAAAGCATTGAGCAACGGAGCGCAATCCAGTAGATCGTTTTGTGCCTGATGAAACTCGGGGTGCCACTGAACCCCCACCACAAAACTTCGCCCTGTCCAGCGTATCGCTTCGATCATGCCATCGTCGGCAGTTGCCTCGGCTTCCAGTTCCCGCCCCAGGCAGCGTATGCCCTGATGATGGATGGAGATCACACGGCCGCCATGTTCGCTCCCAAACCAGCGCGAGAATTGGCCACGCTCGGCAAAGGTCACCTCATGGCTGTGATGATCATAGTCCTGACTTTCATGCACCACGGTACTTGTCATTTGTGTCGGCAGATCCTGATACAAGCTACCGCCCATTGCAATATTGATCAATTGCATGCCACGGCAAATTCCAAGTACCGGCTTTCTCGCTTCCATGAATTCATGAAGCAGTTCCAGTTCATAGGCATCACGGATCGGATCGCCCTGCCATTCCGGGCGCAACGGTTCTTCACCATAGGCATGCGGACTGATATCCGCGCCTCCTTGCAGGATCAGGCCATCGAGATATTCGGCGTAATCGCGCAGCCGGATATTGCTGCGTATCAGGTCGCCGTTCTGTACTACCGAAGGAACCATGAGGACGAGTACGTTCCGGCTTGCTGCCCAGCGCGCCACCGATTGCTCCAGGACTTGCAGCGTCTTGGTACGAATGCCATGGGCACCCTGCTCAGGGTGAAAAATGCGTGCAGATAGCCCGACGCGAAGCGGGCGACGGCGACTAATCATAGAGCCTCCTGACGGCGAAACATTCTTGTTGCATGTTCGGTGACGGATGCCACGTTTCCTGCCGAGGCATAAATTTTACGCAACTCGCTGGCATGATTGCCTTGGCTCGACGCCAGAAGCGATAACGCCTCCAGTGCAGGTGTGCTCCCTAATGCCGCAGCATGCGGTGCCAGACGTTCAAGTGTTGCCAGAATATCTTCACGAATCGATAGATTTTCATTTGATTGCGGATGCACCAGATAGCCATCGAGGCCGAAGCGGCACGCCTGAAATCGATTGTAGTTGTACACAAGATAATCGTCTTCAGTCGGCGGTGGATCGCTGCGTTCGAGCAGCATACGACACAAGGCCTGAAGATATGCAGCAAGTACTGCCGCCCACTCAACCGTCAAAGGCGTATCGCAGACGCGCAATTCGATGGTGCCATACTCGGGCTTGGGACGAATATCCCAATAAAAATCTTTCATGGTTTTGACGACACCGGTTTTTTCCATCTTGGAAAAGTAGGCGTCCCCAAACTTTTCCCATTCAAGGATAAAAGGGGCCCGCCCGCTAAGCGGAAAAGCAAACACGGAATTGAGCCTTGCCGAATCGAACAGGGTATCCGTCCCCTGCGAAAAAGGCGACGACGCCGATAGCGCAATGAAATGCGGTAAGTAGCGATTCAAGGCATGCAGCAAGAACAAGCCCTCATTTGCACTGGAACACCCGATATGAACATGCTGGCCGAAAACGGTAAATTGCTTGGCAAGATAGCCATACAGCCAGGACAGTTCCTTGAAGCGTGGTTTGGCAAAAATGCGGCGGTCAGACCAATGCTGAAACGGGTGCGTACCGCCGCCGCACAACCCGACATTCAATTTGTCACCCGCCGCGACCAGCGCATCACGAATCTGTTGGAGCTGCGCCAAAAGCTCGTCGTACCGCGTGTGTACATCGGTCGCAACCTCAATCATGCTTTCGGTAATCTCTGGCTTTACATCACCGGGAAAGCGATTGCGCGCCAGCAGGTGCAGCATGTCATCGGCGCAGGGCAGTAGATCGAAATCGGTCAGACTGACGAGTTGCAATTCCAGCTCCACGCCCATCGTCAATGCGGTGGCAGTCTTGAAGGGTTCCAATGCCATGATCAGTCTCCCTCTTTCTGGTTGGCCTCTCCCGCAAGCATTAACGCGCGTTGCGTCATGACGGGGCCAATGATTTCGAGCAACAGTACGATAGCGGCAAGACCGGCGACCTGATTCATTACATCAAGCTCAAGATACTTGGTCTGTTCCAGCAGCAACATGACAAAGGCCGACATGGGCATCATGGCAAGCCCCGTCAGTGCACCCTTGCGCCATCCGATACCGCTTGGTCTGGCGAATAATGCGGCTGATGCAGTCTTGATCAGAAAACGACAAACGATCACCGCAAGTGCGATCCCCAGGCCATCGGAGACATGCTTCCAGTCCAGTGATGCGGCGACAAAGACAAACAACACCACTGTCAGCACATCGCCAAGCGCGCCGAAATTACGTTGTGTCTGGGTTAACACAACACGTCGATGACGCGCCACCAGGCCAAATGCCAGAGCAGCAATCAACGATGAAAATCCAAGTATATGGGTCAGGCTCGTCAGCAAAATTACGGTAATGGCAAAGGCAACGGTTGAATTCCGTCCCCGATTGTCGATCAGGCGCAACAATCCTGGAACCACCACACCAAAGAGCACACCGACGCTTGCTGAAATAAAGAGAACCATCACGCTATGCCAGGCCGCCTGCGGGATGCTGACAGCGCTTTCGAGCATCCAGTAACCAAGCACAATCTTGAAAACAAATACGGTAAGTACTGTGTTGAAGGCGGTGAGATGCAACAATCGCTCTGTAATCTGTCCCGTGCTTCGCGTATCGTTGGCAACCCTCAAAACAGCGGCAGGAGAAGTCGACATGGCCAGCGCCGCAAGCATCAATGAGGAAGTCAGCGACATCGAGAACGCATTCGCCACAAAAAATACGGCGGCAAATGTACCAATCGACTCAACCAGACTGGTAACCCCGAGCCAATAATTGTGGCGTAACCAGCGCAGGTTGATGCGATAGCCAAGCTCAAACAAAATCAAGGCAAAGGCAACGTTCGCCATCTGCGCAACCACCTGCCCGGAAGGATCGCCAAGGATCTCCCCCTGGCTGGCCGCCATGGCAAAGCCTGTAATACCATAGCTGCTTATGCGTGGCAGAGAGATCCAGCGAAAGGACAGCTCACCGACGACCCAGGCAAGAGCGATTGCGGCAGGCCAAAACATTTCGTTTATCGAAAACATAAGTGGTTCCGAGTGATTATGTGGCTGTTATCTTCAAAGCAACAGCACGCGGCGACTCAGGCTTTCCAGATCGACTGGTCAGTCCCGCCAAAAATACGATTTGATTACACCCGTGTCCCGACTTCAGACCTTCATCAGGCGTCTGCGCATCAAATCAGAACCGGGTATTGTATCTTCCCTCTCCTTTGCGGGTACTGGTCATTTAAAGAGGGTTGCCATGACTGAAAAGAGGCGAGCCATCCGGCGTAACACCGGGGCCCGCTGTCAACAAAGGGTTAGATCGTGGCTGCGCACGATCTAACCTTAGTAGCTAGCCCCGTCATAATTGATCCAGTTGCTATGTTTGTGTTTCTTCACCAAGCCGAACCTACACCAATAGATGTGGAATTGCGCTACAAATTGCTGCCACTAGGAGTCCATATATAGCTGCATACTTACTGTGTGGACGAAGCAATTTCCATAAAACAACACCCGGCAGAAGGCACAGAAAAATCACAAATATTGCGATGAGGTGAGCAAAGGGCCAACCTTTCTCAACGACTATTTCTAACAGGGTGGAATAACCGTATGCGACCGTGACCAGCGAATATACAATTAATAGCGAGAGTGTGGCGATCCCCACCCAGCGTCGCTCATTTTCAATGTCAGTTTGAGTCTGCATCCGATCAGACCGCTTTAACTAACGCTGCCACTAGGAGTCCATATATAGCTGCATACTTACTGTGTGGACGAAGCAATTTCCATAAAACAACACCCGGCAGAAGGCACAGAAAAATCACAAATATTGCGATGAGGTGAGCAAAGGGCCAACCTTTCTCAACGACTATTTCTAACAGGGTGGAATAACCGTATGCGACCGTGACCAGCGAATATACAATTAATAGCGAGAGTGTGGCGATCCCCACCCAGCGTCGCTCATTTTCAATGTCAGTTTGAGTCTGCATCCGATCAGACCGCTTTAACTAACGAATGAAAGGGACTTCCCCGTCCCGAGGTATCGGCGGAAGCCGAAAGCAACTGA